>JASIEN010000222.1 GCA_030045935.1 Candidatus Sulfotelmatobacter sp. | reverse complement strand
AGGCTGCGGGCTGTGCGTCGAATCTTGCCCTCCTCACTGTCTTGAACTGGGGCCGGAATTGAACACCTACGGAGCGCACCCGGCGCACTACACCGGCAGCGACTGTACCGGCTGCGGCATTTGTTTTTACTGCTGTCCGGAGCCGGGAGCGATTACGGTTTATCGCATCAAGGCGCAGGGCAAGACATTTGCCGCGGCGCAGGGACAGCGACAAGGAGGCCAGCATGCGCCAGCTCTGTAAGGGCAACGTCGCAGTCGTGAAGGGTGCGATTCTGGCTGGATGCCGCGCCTACTATGGATATCCCATCACGCCAGCCAGCGAAATCGCCGAGGCCGCGGCGCTTTGTTTTCCACAAGTCGGCGGAACGTTCATTCAAGCTGAGAGCGAAGTTTCCGCTATCAACATGGTGTATGGTGCATCGGCCGCAGGCGCGCGTGTTATGAGCGCCTCCTCTGGCCCCGGGCTCAGCCTGATGCAGGAGGGCATGTCGTATCTGGCCGGTGCCGAGTTACCATGCGTGATCGTCGATGTCATGCGCGCCGGACCGGGACTGGGCAACATCGCTCCCGAGCAAAGCGATTATTTCGCGATGGTGAAGGGCGGAGGCCACGGCAACTACCGCAACATCGTGCTCGCCCCTGCTTCAGTGCAGGAAATGGCCGATTTCACGATGCTTGCTTTCGATCTCGCCGACAGATACCGCAATCCTGCCGTCGTTTTGGCCGACGGATTCGTCGGCCAGATGATGGAGCCGCTCGACCTTGAAGTCCGCGAAATCGTGCTGCCCGAAAAACCTTGGGCGGTAAAGGGAACGCACGAAACTCGTTCTAATCTCGCCACTTCTATTTATCTCGAGCCGGATGAACTGGAAGATCACCAGCGCCGCATGGAAGCGAAATATTTGCGTGCTCAGCAAGCCGAGCCGCGTTACGAGCTTTGCCATACCGACAATGCCGAAGTTTTGCTGGTTGGCTACGGCATCGTTTCCCGGGTCCTGTTATCGACCGTCGCGGCACTGCGCAAAGAGGGCGTCAAGGCGGGATTGTTCCGGCCAATTACTTTGTGGCCTTATCCTTCAAAAGCCCTGGTCGAGGCAGCCCGCAAAGTAGAGAAAGTGATCGTGGTTGAGTTGAGTAACGGGCAGATGGTGGAGGATGTTCGCCTGGCGCTGGATGGCAAGGTGCCGGTCGAATTCTATGGCCGCGTAGGAGGGAACGTGCCCACAGTTGCGGAAATTCAGGAACAGGTGCTGGAGCGCATGGGCGCGGCCCTCGCATGACCGCTCGGAATGAGAATGCCTGAGAGGAAGACCAACATGGCAGCTGAGAGCTTGATCGCAGAAGAGCCAAAGACAAAGACCGACCCGGAAGCACGCGAAACTGAACTGAATTCCGGAAATCAGTATGACGTCATCCATTCCAAATCCCCGGTCTTCTATCCGCGCTATGAGCGCAAAACCGAACTCAAGAACCAGACGCATTACTGCCCTGGCTGCGGGCATGGAGTGGCGCACAAGCTGATCGCCGAAGCGCTCGAAGAACTCGGACTGCAGGATAAAACTATCTTCGTCAGCCCGGTGGGTTGCTCGGTATTCGCTTATTACTATTTCGATGTGGGCAACGTGCAGGTGGCGCATGGCCGCGCCCCGGCAGCCGCCACGGGCATCAAGCGCGCCTGCCCTGACAAAATCGTGATTTCATATCAAGGCGACGGAGACCTGGCAGCCATTGGCACAGCCGAGATTATTCATGCCGCCAATCGCGGAGAGAAAATTACTGTCTTTTTCGTTAACAATGCCATCTACGGTATGACCGGCGGGCAAATGGCGCCCACCACGCTGGTTGGCCAAAAGAGCTCCACTTCACCTTTCGGTCGCCGGCCTGTCAATGAAGGCTTTCCTTTGCATATGGCGGAGCTGCTCTCCACTCTGGAAGCTCCGGTTTACATCGAACGCGTGGCCCTCGCAGACAACAAGAACATCATGCGCGCACGGCGGGCGATTAGAAAAGCCCTGGAAATCCAGAAAAATGGTGCGGGCTTCTCCTTCGTCGAAATCTTGTCGCCTTGTCCGACGATCTGGAGCAAGGATCCAGTGGAAGCGCGGCGTTGGGTGCTCGAGCAGATGATTCCAGCATTTCCTGTGAACGTTTTCCGCGACCGGGTTGCGCAGATTCCAGGCAATGGCGTGCCGCGGCGCAGCGTGAGCGACGTGCTTGAGCTCGCGGCAAAGGACAACAAGAATGAAGTAGGGGGCAAGCGTCTGCAGCACTTCAAAGAGATCAAATGCAAGATTGCCGGGTTTGGCGGACAGGGCGTTCTTCTGCTCGGCCAGTTGCTGATTGAGGCGGGCATGCGGGAGGGGTTGGAAGTGAGCTGGCTGCCCTCCTATGGGCCGGAGATGCGATCAGGCAGCGCGCATTGTCATGTGTGCTTGTCGAAAGAACGGATCGGCTCGCCGCTGGTGTCGCGGCCCGACGTGCTGGTAGCGATGAACGAGTTCTCGCTGCGGAAGTTTGCATCCGAGGTCGTCGGGGGCGGTCTTATCCTTTATAACGGCGCAAGCATCCCCGCCGACTTTTCTGCCCCCGGGGCCCAGGTAATCGCAATACCCGCAGCAGAGATGGCTGACAAACTCGGATCGACCAAAGCGGCAAATATCGTGATGATGGGTGCGCTCCTGGAAGAGACTGAGTGTCTGGACGTGCGAACAGCGTTAAAGGTGTTGCAAGATAAAGTGAAGAAGCTCGAATTACTGGAGATCGATCGCAAGGCTCTTGCTGCCGGCCAACTGTTCATCGACGCACATGCACATGTCGGAGCAGTGAGTCAGCCGGACGGCTTCGCCTAGACGGAAAGTT
>JASIEN010000221.1 GCA_030045935.1 Candidatus Sulfotelmatobacter sp. | reverse complement strand
AGGTCGGCGTCAATCGCCATTTGTTTGCCGGGCATGGCATCGAGCGTAAAGCGCGCCGTCACTTCCGCGGTGCGCACCGCCCCGTGTGAGACGACCAGATATTGAATCGCGATCAATGCCACGAACAGCACGAAGCCGACAACATAATTGCCGCCGACCACGAACTGCCCAAAGGCTTCGATCACGTGACCTGCGGCCGCCGCGCCTTCGTTGCCATGCAGCAGAATCCGCCGGCTCGAGGCAAGGTTCAGAGACAAACGAAACAGCGTGAGCAGCAACAGCAGGCTGGGGAACACGGAGAACTGCGAGGGCCGCAGAATCTGGATGGCGGAAAGCAGCACCAGCACGCTGACCGTCATGCTCATAGCCAACAGAATGTCGAGCAGGAAGCTCGGCATAGGCACCAGCATGACGAACACCAGCCCGACGGCAGCCACGGGCATGATCCATTCCGAGGCTTTGTTCCGCGGAGGCGCGGCCGTAACTGTAGGGGACGTGGCGGGCGCGGCCATAAATTACGCTGACCTCCCCGCCGCTGCGGCAGATTGGGCGCGCGTCTGCGCCCGCCAGATGGCCGCCAGAATTTCCGCCACAACGGCGTAGAGTTTGGGGGGAATTGCCTGCCCTACTTCCACCGCGCGATAGAGCGCGTGTGCCAGGGGAGGGTTCTCGACCAGCGGAATGCCATTCCAGCGTGCGATCTCCTTGATCTGAGCCGCCAGCAGATTGCGTCCCTTGGCGACCACCACCGGCGCTTCCATTTCCATCGTGTATTCGAGCGCCACGGCGAATTCCATGGGATTGGTGATCACCACCGCCGCCCGCTCCACATCTTTCAACATGCGCTTGCGGCGCGCCTGGCGCTGCAGGCGCCGGATGCGCTGCTTCACCGCGGGGTTCCCTTCCATCTCCTTAAATTCGTCTTTCAGGTCCTGCCGGCTCATCTTCAATTCGTTCTCGTGGCGCTGGCGCTCGAGAAAATAGTCGGCTGCCGACCATGCCAGCAGCACCAGCGCGCCTTTCCATGCGATCTCATACATGCGGCCGGTGGCGAATACCGCGAGGCCGGTGCGGCTGGCTCGCAGCAGCGCCGGAAAACTTGCCCAGTCCCGCGTCAGTGCGCCCACGGCGAGGTAGACGATGATCGACGTGGGCAGCAGCGACTTGAGCACCCGGCTCAATGCCGGCAGCGAAAAAAGCTGTTCGACGTGTGTCGCCGGATTCAGCCGGTTCCAGTTCGGCGCCAGCGCCGACGGTGCAAACACGAGGCCTCCCTGCGCGAATCCGCCTGCAACCGCTGCCAGCCAGCCCATTCCCCCAACCAGACCGGCGGCGCGTAAAGCAGGCAGGACATCCCGCCAGGCGGGAACAATCGCTTGCGGGCGCGTGGCCGCCAGTGCGAGGCCTCGGCGCAGAAGTCCGCGCCACTCTCCGGCAAATCCGGGCATTTGCCAGGCGCACACGAGTATGGCCGTCATGCCCGCCAATCCCGCCGTGAGATCGCGGCTGCGCGCCACCTGGCCCTGCTCGCGCGCCTTTTGCCGCCGCCGCGGTGACGCCTGTTCGGTTTTGCTCTGGTCAGCCATTGTCAGCAGCCAGCGCTGCGCAATGAGTGATGAGCGTTCGCATGCGTTGTTTGCTCATTGCTCATGGCACATTGCTTATCGCTCGGCTCACCTCGCCAAATGCAGCAGCCTTTCCGCGAGTTCGACTCCGCGTTCGAACTGCGATCCAAATGCGCGCGGCCAGTAGGCAATCGCCGCGACCATTACTGTCAGCCCGATCAGGTTTTTCACCGCGATTCCCACAAACAGAACCGGTAACTGCGGCGAAGCTTTGCCCAGAAACCCCAGCGCAACATCGGCAATGAGCGTTGCCGCAAGAGACGGTGCAGCGATCTGCACGCCTGCCAGAAAAATTCCTCCGGCCGCGTGCAGCAAGCCATTTACCGCGGCTAACCTGAGCACCGCGCCTCCCGGCGGCAGGTAGGAAAAGCTGCGCACCAATGCCCGCAGCAGCCAGTGGTGCACATCGAGCTCAAGAAAAATCAACAGCCCGGCCAACTGATGGAATTGCGAGAGCACCGGTGTATCCGCGCTGGTCTGCGGATCAAACAGCGTGGCCAGCGAGTATCCGATCTGTGCGCCCAGTACCTGCCCCGCCATTAACGCCGCCTCAAATAAAAAATTTGCCGCCAGACCGATGACTAAACCGATCATCGCCTCACCCAGCGCCACCTGCCCCCACTCCCAGATCCCGGCATTAATCGTCACTGCGCCGTGCAGGGGATGCACCAGCACGGTGAGCAGCAGAGTCAACGCCGCCTTTACTGGCACGGGCACAGCGTCGCTGCCGAGAAAGGGACAAAACACCATCAGCCCGGCAATGCGCGATCCGGTGAACACCGCCGCTGCGATCAGCGTGTCAAGATGCAGTCCGTCGAACATGGCTCGTTCGTCTTCGGTCGTTAGTCGTTGGTCGTTAGTCGTTGGTCGTTAGCCGTTGCTCGTGTGTCGTCAGTCGTTAGTCGTCAGTCGTTCGTCGTCAGCCCTTGCGCGTTTGGCGGTTTAGCTCGGAGCCGATTCGCAACTGGGGAATCAGGGTCCAAAGCTGGCTACCGCACAAATGGGTGAAAGTCCGAAAACACCTGCAGGGTGAACATCTCGATCCGCCGCGTCATCCACGGCATCAGCAAGAGCACGGCCGCCGCCACTGCCGCCAGCCGGGGTACGGTCGCTACCGTCATGTCCTGCAGCGAGGTCAGCACCTGCATCACATTGATCAGCAATCCGACCATAACCGCGGCAATCAGCAGCGGGCCGCCCATCCACACCGCAGTCTCGAGGGTGTGCCGCAGCAGTGCGACAATCTGGTCCGCTCCCATTAGCCTCCTTAGGCAAAACTCTTCATCAGCGAACCCACCAGCAAATTCCACCCGTCCACCATTACGAACAGCAGAATCTTCAAGGGAGTCGAGATGATCACGGGCGGCAGCTGCATCATGCCGATCGAGGTCGTCACGGCGGCCACGACGAGATCGATGACCAAGAAGGGTAGAAACAGAGCCACCCCGATCTGGAATCCGGTTTTCAGCTCTGACAAGATGTACGCGGGCACGACCACGCGCATGGGAACGTCCTCAGGGCGCGCCGGGCGCGGCGATTGCGCCAGATCGAGAAATAGTGCAAGGTCCTTTTCTCGCGCGTACTTGAGCATGAAGTGACGCAGGGGTGGTTCGCCGAGTTCGATCGCCGCCAGCATGTCGGCCTGGCCGCGCTGAAAAGGAACCACTGCCGCCTGATAAATGGCGCTGCCCACGGGCTGCATCAAGAAAAACGTGAGCACCAGCGCCAGCCCGATCAGCGTCTGATTGCTGGGTGCCGTCTGCGTTCCCAGCGCCTGCCGCAGAAAGTGAAAGACAATCAGCAGCCGTGTGAACGGAGTCAGCGCCACCAACAGAGCTGGCAGCAGCGTCAGCAGCGTCAGCAGCACCACGATGTTCCATGGCACCGATCCCGCCGCCCCGCCCGGCGCCGTCCAGTGCAGGCCGGAAGAGCTGTGATGCGGACGCCACAGCGATAGCGTCAAGTTCCCCGTGGGAAGAAACGAAATGAGCGGGATCGTCGCTTCCCGCCGGGCAAACCCTTCCGCCAACATGGCTGTGCTCACCACCTTTGTTCCCGCCACTGGCTGGTGGTCTCATCAACCTCACTGGCCGGGAATCTCATTTCCTCTTCGCACCCCACCCGGTTGTCCGCCAACCGCGACAGCAGCACCAGAGACGTGGCCGTGCCCCCCAGTAGAAAGCGCGCGCCCTCGAACTCGACGACCGCCACGAAGCGGCGATCGCCCAGTGCCAGGCTTTCGCATAACCGCAGCCGCTTGGGCTCGTGCCGGGCGAGCCGCCAAGCTCGCTTCCATATCGCTGCGATCGTCGACTTGAGCCGGTTTCTACGGACGGGGAACATGGCGTTCGCGAAATCCATTGGATGGAACCGTGTCCTGATCCAAAGAGTCTTCTTCATCCTTGAAATTCGGCGTGCTTGCTTGTTCTCAGGCCAATTCTGTCAGCCGCACCGCCAACCGGTTGTTCACGACCTCGATCTTGCTCCAGCCGATCAGCGTGCCATTCAGGCGCAGCGGAAGGTCGTGGCCCATGTGCCAGCGTGCGTCCACCAGCGAACCCGTCCGCAGCTTCAGCAGATCGCAGATCTTGAACTCGGGGACCGGCAAATCCACGGTCAGTGAGCAGGGCAGACCCAACACTGGCCTCCAGCGCGCATCTTCGTTCGCTCCTGGCGCTTTGGCGGCAGCGCCAGCGTGTCCCAGCGCAGCCGTTGCCGGCGCGCTCGGCGGCGAAGCCGCTGCGTCCACAGCCGGGCCCGCTGGCCCCGTCGTCTTGGGCGCTACCGCTGCCGCGCCGTTCTGCGTCACGATTTGCTCTCCTTTATCCTCTGCGCTTGTCTCAGCGCTGGATCAGAAACTCGTTGAAGTACACTTCTTGCACATCCAGCGTGGGCGCCCTTCCCTGCAGCGCGCGCAATAGATCCTGTTTCAACTTGTCCTTTCCCGGTGGCGTCAACAGCTCCTCGGCGCGGCACTGCGCCAGCACGCCAAGAATTGTGTCGCGCACCAGCGCCACAGGTGCGCTCTCTCCTTTGCCTAGCTGCCGCCCCAATCCCAAGTCAATCCCCACCCGCAGATAGGATCTCTGTTCGTGGTCCGACAAGTTCACAACAAAGGTTTCCAGGTGCACAGTGCTTTTCACCTGGTTCTCGTCGTCTGGGCTTGCATTGCCTTTTTGTCGCTGGCTGAGAAGCCATCCTCCAACCACCAGCAACACGACCACCAGTGCCGACAGCGTCGTCCACCTGCGACGCATGGTCGCAGCTTTGGTTTCCGTGACCTCGGAATCAGCCATGGAGTGCAGGAGGAAAAAGCAAGCCAAAGTCCGAAGGCGGGCACGAAGGGGAGGGTCGAGGGAATTTCCTAATTGCCTTGCAACTCAATACTCCGTCCAAGGTTCTCCCTTATCGAGTGGAGGTTGGCGAGGATTCTCTAAGACAGTTTGACAAACCGCAAGAGAATCCTCATTAGAATTTGCTGGCGCATGAGAGTTTTTCTTCGACCACTTGCGCTATACGGGATGCGGGTAAGTGTTCGAAGCCGGGTGTTCCAGGAATCAAGTTCCGGCGTCGCCCCCTTCGCCCAGTGCTACATGCTGATTGCTACTGCTTCAATGCGATTGTGTCCTGCGTAATCTGGTCAAAGGTCGTCACTGCTTTGGCGTCGGCCTCGAAGCCGCGCTGTGCGACGATCAGGTTGGCAAACTCGGTCGCTATATCCACGTTGGACAACTCGAGCGAACCGCCGGCAATTGTTCCCAAACCGCCCGCGCCAGGCACGCCCACAACCGCCGGGCCGGAAGCCAGGGTAGGTGTAAAGTCCGTACTGCCGTCAAGCTGAAGTCCGTTCTCGTTGGCAAAGTTCGCCAGCGCCAGTTGGCCGAGCGCCTGCGTGTTTCCGTTGCTGAATGAACCGGTGATGGTTCCATCGGAGCCGATGGTGAAATTCACCAGCGAGCCGCTGCTATTGCCATCCTGATTGGTTGCAGAGGTGCTGCTCGGAGCCGCCACTTGTGTAATCGTAGGCGTGGTTCCACTCAGCAGGTTCCAATTGAAAGTTTGGTCCGAGGCACCGTCGACAAAGCCATCGATCGGAATCTTTGTTACGTTGGCGAGTGTCACCGGGGTCGTCGGTATGGTGAAGGAGTCAGCAGCGGCAAATGCGGTCGAACCCGCGTTGATCGTGAAATCGAGTTGCGGCGATGTAAACGGCGTTCCGACCGTGGCCGTTCCCAGATTGCCCGAGACTGATCCCACAACTGAAAACGTAGTCGCACTGGTGGCGGTCAGAGTGACGGTCTGCGCAACCGTCGCGCCGGTTGCGGCCAGACCAGTAACGGTGCCGTTCCCCACATTGTTGGCGCCAGCGACTGGAGTGCCCGCGCCGCCACTGTCGCCGATCAAGGTTCCATTTCCGTTGAATGTCAACGTTCCCGTGGAGAGCACTCCGGTTTGAGCAACTCCGTTCACTGCGTTCAAATCTGTGGGCGGTATGCTGAGGTTATAGCTCCATGTGTTGGGGCCGGTATTGGTAAACGTGAACGTTAGCGTGTGCGTGCCGCCGAGCGAATCGTAGATCGTGACCGGAGTCGAGTAAACCGATCCCACCCCGGCGGTAGCGTCAAGGTTCGATGTCAGTTCGACGTTGGCGGTCGCCGCCGGCGGGCTGATCGTTCCCGCGCCGAGCTGGATGGGCGAGATACCAGCCCCGGTATTGACGACGCCATTCACCGCGGGGTAACCGAGAACCTGCTGTCCATTGGCGGTGACCAGATAGTTGTTGTTGTTGATGGAAAAGTCGCCCGCGCGGGTGTACTCAACCACCCCGCTCGGATCCTGCACGGCAAAGAATCCTGTACCTTGGATCGCCACATCCGTCGGCACACCCGTGGAGCTGATACTGCCCTGCGTAAATAAGGATGGCATCTCGCTGATCTGTACACCGGCGCCCTCCTGGATTGGATCGCCGGAGCCGGTCGTGCCCAAGCTCTGATAGAAGAGGTCGCTGAACAGCACGCTTGTGTCCTTGTAGCCGGTGGTGTTCTGGTTGGCAAGGTTATTGGCGATTGCCGACAGCGCGGTGGACTCGGCGGTCAGCCCGGAAAGCGGAATGGAAAAATCAGGCATGTTAGAACGCTCCTTGAATTTTGCTGGTGATGGCCGATAGAGACGGCGATACAAAGTTTGGTGAAAGCGCCTGTGTGCCAGCAGCCATACCAACCGGTGCTGGTGAGGGTGCAGGGGCAGACGGCGCCAACCGAGAAGGCGACAACAGACTGGCTGCATTGGACGCACTCCCGTTGAGCGCATTCCCATTGGCGGTACTGCTGGTTGGCGATGTGGTTCCGCTCGAGCCGGAGCCGCTGGTCGAACTCGAGGAGCCCGAACTGGAACTGCCCTCCGGAGGGATTACCTGCGTCAGCAACTGATAAATGGACGTCACTTCGCTCAGTTCGCTGAACTGCGCCAGTTGTCCGACAAAGGTTGATGGATCGACAGGGTCAGTGGGGTCCTGGTTCTGCAGTTGTGCGATCAGCAATTGCAGAAACATGTTGTTCAACGACTGTGCGTTGGGCACACCGCTGCTGCTGGAACTGGTGGTGCCGCTCGTTGGTGCGGGAGTAATTGGACTTGTGCTCATCGTCGATCTTCTCCTTCAAGCCAGAATGCTGAGAGCGCCAGGCACCGTGCTGTACGCCATCGCCGGCGGCTGCACGTCGCCATCGTTGCTTTGGTCAGGGGCGTTTAGGTTCTCGGCTGAACGCTGGGAATAAAATGAACGTTGTTGTGACTGGTCCCTGCCTGGCGACCCGCCGTTATTAGAAAACGCAAATCCCTGCATGAAGTTCACCGAATGCAGCCGGAGATTCTGCTCCTGCAACGTATTTGCGATCACGGGCAAATCGTTCTGCAACAGGCCCCGCAAATCTCCTTTTTCACTTCCGATCAGCACACCCACGTCATTGGCGTGGACCACGGTGCGCACTTCCACGCCGCCAAATGCGGTGGTGCTCAAGCCGATGCGCATCTCCGCGAGTTCCGGCCGGCTGCTCAATTGGGCCAGTTGCACCGGCCCCGCGGTCGTTTGAACTTCCGGTGAAGGCGGGACCTGAGTGGTCGGGATGCTCGGGGGCTGATCTGGAGATTCTGCACCCTTGGCTGCTGGTTCCGTATTCGAAGGCCCAAATGCGGCCAGCGGAAAATTTGCTGTGGCTGATGCCATCGGTTCAGCCGCTACTTGTGGCCCTGCGTTTTCGGTAACCACGCCTTGTAACTGGGCGGGCACATCTGCATCGCGTAATGGCGATTGTGCCGCCGGAGAGCTGGTTGCGTTTGCCGCAGTCGGAGAGTCGGCATTGCTGGCTGACGCCTGCGTGCGAGGGGTGCCCTGTGCCCCGGCAGGCTGCGAGTTTGCCGTCGGGACAACAAGGGCGGAAGCGTGAGAATCGCGAACTGGTGGGCCTGCACTCGGCAAAACCATCCTCGGCAGGACCGCTGCAGCAGATTCGGTGTCAGACTCTGGATTCGAGAAGAAGACGTCGAACGGGGTCTTATTTGACAAAGCCAGTCCGGTGCTCGGTCCGGATGCGGTGACCAAAACTTGACCCACTCGCGTTTTGCCTGCCTCAGCAGATGGAGCATGCATGGTTGCACCACCCGGGTCATGGGCGGTATTTGCTGAAACAAGCCGGTCCTGGGCTTTGGGGAACGTAAGCAGATTGGCCAACCCAAACGGCGAAGCCCCGTAGGCGGCAATGTTTTTTTCACTGAGAACTGCAGGAAAAGACGTCACGGGCGCAGGTTCAGGCAAGTTTGGTTGCACTGGAGGAGATATGACCGTCGCCGGCGTGGGGTCAAGGCCTGGAGCCGTGGGTGCTTTTGTCTGAACGCTCGGAGAGTTCTGTGCTAAGGCTTGTGGATTGATCGCCACAGCAAGATTCCCTTGCGCCGCGAACGCATCAAAACCCTTCTGCGCCACAGCAATCAACACGGGGTTCAGATCAGAGAGGATCGGTGCGGACTCAGTATCGGCCGCGCTTGGAGCTGCCGTTGGCAACGAAGAATTTGGCGAGGTGCTGTTCGCCGCGGGCACATTTGCGCTGCACGGAGTATCAACGGGGTCCAGTTCTATTGCCAAAGTGCTGGCTGCAGTGATTTCATGCGGCGAAACTTCTCCAGTCGTTCCTGCTTCGGATCGAAAGATCGATCCGAGAACAGGAACTGTGCCAACTCCTGAGTTCTGTTGGCCAGCCGAAATCGATCCCGCTGACGCTCTCTCTGCTACGTTTTGCGCTTGGGCGATGGACGACCGAGGCGGATTCATCAGGTTCGTTGTTGCACCGGAGGTGCTTGAAACCGACTCAGTGTTGACTCGCGGCAGTGCAGCAACTTCTGCCGCCAGCTGCCCGGACGCGTTCCTCGAAATGCCTGCATTGGAAGCTGCGCTCGCGGCCGGCAATGACTGAGCTAGAAACGGCTTGGGGGCATAGACGGTCGGATCGGCAGCGTTGACGATCGGATCGGCGGCCTCTGCCGATTGCCTTGTGCCGATCGCACTGGTTGCTGGAGATGAATTTAATCCCGGGTCGTCGATGTCCGGCGCGTGACGTGCGGCTGGCGCGGCGGGAGTTGCGAGCTTCTGACTTTCAAAGTTAGCTTTGACCGCAATTGTCGGCTGTGCCGGCGCAAG
>JASIEN010000220.1 GCA_030045935.1 Candidatus Sulfotelmatobacter sp. | reverse complement strand
AGAAGGTCGCGATGATTCCGAATGGCGTGGACCTCGATCGCTTCCGCAGTGCCGTACCCAAACTTCGAAATGAGATTGGCATCGCAAACGACCCAGTGGTGGGATTCGTTGGGAGGCTGGTAGCAGAGAAAGGCGGCGCATTTCTGGTGCGTGCCGCCCAGCAGGTGCTTGCTGTGCATCCAAACACGACGTTCGTTCTCGTCGGAGAGGGGCCGGCGCAACAAGAGTGGCAAGCCCTGGCTTGCCAGCTTGGAATCGGCAAGCAAATCGTCTTCTCTGGGGCGCGCGATGATATGCCCGAAGTTTATGCCTCCTTCGACATGTTGGTTCTACCCTCACTGATCGAAGCCTTGCCGATGTGCTTGCTGGAAGCGATGGCGGCGGGCAAACCGGTGATTGCCACCCGCGTGGGAGCTGTGCCCGGGCTGGTCGTGGATGCGCAGACTGGATTGCTGCTAGATCCCGGTGATGTCGGCGCGCTGGCGAATGCGATCCTCCGACTGCTGGAAAACCCGGACCAGGCCTGCCAGCTTGGAGAAAACGGACGTGCACATGTGGCGCAGCATTTCTCTGCTGAGGTCATGGCCAAGAGCTACCTCGCAATGTATGAAGAAGTACTGGTTAGCCGCAGTGACCGGAACATGAAACAGGCCGCGTTGGAAGTGAACTAACGATGAGCGAAAGCTCCATCAAGGTTTCAATCATTGTTGCCTGCCGCAACGAGGGCAAGCATATCCGAGCATTCATGGATTCACTCCTTACCCAGGATATGCTCGGCATCTCGTGGGAGGCGATCATCGCGGACGGCATGAGCGATGACGGTACCCGCCAAGCTCTGGAGGAATACCACGCCCGTCATCCTGAATTGGTTATCGTGGATAATCCCGGCCGTATTGTTTCGACAGGATTAAATGCGGCCATTCGGGCGGCGCGAGGTGAAGTGGTAATGAGGATGGATGGGCATACTCGCTACGCTTCGGACTACTGCCGACGGTCGTTGGAGATCTTGGAACGGACTGGCGCGGATAATGTCGGGGGCCCGGCGCGAACCCAAGCCGTCGGCCCGCTGGCACGGGCGGTAGGGGCCGCATATCACTCCAGGTTTTCTACCGGTGGGGCAAGGTTCCATGACGAGAATTATGAAGGATGGGTGGACACGGTTCCTTATGGGTGCTGGCGCAAGTCGACGCTAGTCGGTCTCGGCCTATTCGATGAGGCTCTCGTGCGCAATCAGGATGACGAACTGAACCTGCGAATCACGCGGGCCGGGGGGAGAGTCTGGCAAAGCCCGGCTATTGTGTCCTGGTATTCACCGCGTCCCACACTGTCGAGCCTGTTCCGCCAATATTTTCAGTATGGCTTCTGGAAGGTAGCGGTGATTCGCAAGCACCGTATCCCTGGCTCGTGGCGCCACGTCGTGCCGATCGGATTCGTTCTGGCGAACATTATTCTCTTGGTAAGCATGGCGATCGCCAAGGTTGGCGGAGCAGCCCTGTGGTTTACGGTTGCGACATTTGCCTGGCTGGCGATGATTTCCGTCTACTTTCTGGCTACGCTTACCGCTTCAATCCTAGCCGCCAGGCAGGGTGGTTGGGCAACCTTTCCTTATTTGCCCGGAGTATTCGCTACTTATCATTTTTCTTACGGGCTGGGATTTCTTGCCGGATTGCGCTGGTATTTTGCAAAGCCTACGCCAGCGTTTTATGGCCAGTCGATGTTTACGCGGATCAGTCGCTAATTCGGAGAATACTGTATGAGCACAGGCCTCAAGGTTCCGTACCATCGTCCCAGCATCGGTACAGAGGAAATTGATGAGGTCGTGCGCACACTGCAATCGGGCTGGCTGACAACGGGGCCACGGACGGCGCAGTTCGAGCGGGAGTTCGCCGAGTATGTCCAGGCTCCCCACGCGCAGGCCGTCAACTCCTGCACCGCAGGACTGCATCTCGCGCTTGCTGCACTGAACGTCGGACCCGGAGCGGAAGTAATCACTACACCGCTGACCTTCTGTGCAACGGTGAATGTGATCCTTCACGTCGGTGCCACACCGGTGCTGGCTGACATCGGACCAGATGGGAACATCGATCCCATCTCGGTCGAGAGCCGGATCACGGAACGAACCAAGGCCATCATGCCAGTTCACATGGCGGGATTGCCGTGCGATATGAATGCGATTTGGGCGTTGGCAAAACGGCACGGTCTCTCTGTAGTCGAGGACAGCGCGCACGCGGCTGGCTCCCGCTATCACGGGTTCCCGATTGGGGCAGGCAATCCAGGGACGGGGGATCGGAGCGATGCCTCGGTATTTAGTTTTTACGCCACCAAGAACCTGACCACGGGGGAGGGGGGCATGGTAACCACGCACGACGCCGCGCTAGCCGACTCCCTAAAAGTTCTTTGTCTGCATGGAATCAGCAAGAACGCTTGGAACCGTTACGCCGACCGTGGTCATTGGTACTACGAGGTGATCGCTTCGGGCTTCAAATACAATCTGAGCGATATTCAGTCCGCCATCGGGATACACCAACTCAAGAAACTCGAGCAATTCATCCACGTTCGTACTCGCTACGCCAGCCTCTACAATCAGATCCTGGAAGAAGTTGAAGAATTTGAGGTTCCAGCGACAAACCCAGATTGCCGAAACGCCTGGCACCTCTACATGCTGCGACTCAATCTGGAGAAGCTTGCGATCAGCCGCGACGAATTCATTGAGGAACTGAGGAAGAAAGGGATTGGCACAAGCGTACACTTCATCCCCATTCCTTTACATCCCTTCTTTGCCCCATACGCGAGTCTGCCAGAGAACGAGTGTCCGAGGGCGATCGCGCTGTACTCGAGGCTGATCTCCCTTCCGCTATATCCCGCGATGACCGAAACCGAGGTGGAATTCGTAGCGGAATCAGTACGGGACATCGCACATCGGGCTCGAAGAAGCAAGCCGGTTTTTTTACCCGCAGCTGGGGATTGATGCGGGTCGGGCTTGTGATTCGCCGGCAGAAATCCGTGTCAGTAAACATCTCTTTTCGGACTCGATTGACAAGACATCCTCGTTGAAACAGCCAATCAGATAGCCAACATTCCAAACAAAACAGGTGAGACGGAACGCTCTGACACAAACACCTCCCAGAAGGTAAAGGGTGCCATATGATTGAAAAGCTGGACAAACTGAACAGTTTCGCCATTCGCTTCGTCATTGATGGGTTTATCGCCGGCGCGGCGTTCTATCTCGCGTTTCTCGCGCGATATGACGGACAGATTCCACGCTTCGAGCACCGACAACTTGTGCTCGGATGGGGGCCTGTCATCGTTGGAAGCCTGCTCACGCAGATAGTGTTCAGGCTCCACAAGCATAAGTGGCGCTACGTTGGCGTTGTGGATATCCTCCAGGTGGTGAAGGCATACGCTGCTTTCTCTTTTGTCCTACTGTGCTTGCGTCTGTTGCTGCCTTCCACTGCGACCTACGATCTTTATCGTCTCCCCATCGGCGTGATCGCAATGCAGTTCATGATCTCGCTGCTCGGCGTGGTCGGGGCAAGATGCCTGCGCCGATTTGTCCACCAGCGGGCCAATACCGAAGAGAACGGGGGCGCAGCTCGACGAATCCTACTGGTTGGTGCCGGCGTCCACGGCATCACCGTTGCCAATGAGATGGTTCTGAGCCGCGGAGTGAAGGTGGTGGGCTTCGTGGACGATGATCCTCGCAAGATCGGGTCCGTCATCGCCGGGGTACCCGTGCTCGGACCTCTATCATCGTTGAACAAGATGGTCGACAAGTACGACGTAGACGAGGTTCTGGTTTGCATCCCTCCGACCAGCCAGCAAAATCTCAACATTCAGCTCCCGAAAGAGGCCTCTGTCCGCACGAGGATTATCCCCTCGCTGACCGAGATACTTTCTGCAGAGAACAGCTGGTTGAGCTTCTCAGGAAACCGGTCCGATGCAAAGCCGCAGGCAGCCCGGCCGGTCTCACTGATTGACGCTTATCGGCCGAGTTCGATCCGTGGCAAGACGATTCTGATTACTGGCGGGGCGGGCTTTATCGGTTCCAGTCTGGCTGAGCGTCTGGTAGACAACAATCAAGTCATTTTGCTCGATCTCGAGTTTCGGAAGAAACCAGCAGAGTTCACCCGGCTTTTGAGTCACCCCAACGTGCGGCTTGTTCAAGGCAATTTGCTTGACGGCCTGTGCAGCCATTGCCAAGGCGATGCACGCAAGGAGTGGTTCGATCTACGCAGCCTGTGTCAGGAAGCCGACATGGTGGTGCACACCGCAGCACTCGTCGGGGTGAATCGAGTGTGCAACGCAGGGCGCGAGACCTTGGAGACCAACTATGTAGGCACCTCTCGGCTGCTCCAGGCGATCGAAGCCAGTAAGAAGCTGCAGCGACTCATCTACTTCTCGACCAGCGAGGTCTTCGGGGTGAATTCTTTTCGCGTCGACGAGAACAGCCCGCCTAGCGTGGGTCCGATTGCGGAAGCCCGTTGGAGCTATGCCATTGCGAAGTTGGCCGGGGAGCACTTGGTCAAGGCGTACTTCCGTGAAACAGAAATGCCAATCACGATTGTGCGACCCTTTAACATTTTTGGGCCGAGACGAACCGGCGAGCATGCTTTGCTTCGGTTCATCCTGAATGCGTTGACGGAAGAACCCATTCAGGTGCACGGCGATGGTTCGCAGATCCGCTCCTGGTGTTACATCGATGACTTTTGCTCCGCTCTCCTGCTCATGCTGGAGCGGCCGGAGGCCGTGGGCGAAGATTTCAACATCGGGAATCCGTCCAACACCCTGACGATCTATGAACTGGCACGCAAGGTCGTGGACACGTGCGGAACCGATGTCCCCATCGACTTCATTGAGCATCCCTTCCCCGACATCAGCATTCGGGTACCCTCTTTGGCAAAGGCTCACTCTCTGTTGGGCTACAAACCGCGTTACCATCTCGACGCCGCACTGAGCCTGACAGTCGAATGGTATCGCGAGCACTTGGAGTTTTTTGCCAAATACAGTTCTCTGCCAATCGTGCCATCGCGGCCCGCACGGGTGCCGCTTATCGCTTCCAGGCAAAGGGAGCAGCCCGCATGATTCACTTTGGCCTGGAGTCCTACGCCGCTTATGTTCTGTACGGTGCTGGCATCCTGGCTTTTCTCCTGAGTGTTTTCTGGCGGCCCATTGCGGGGATCTATTACCTGGTACCGCTCATCCCGCTCCAGACACTCAGGTACCGCCTGATTCGTCTTCCCTTGGGGCAAAGTGTCGTCGACATAATTCTGCTGGGAGTGGTGTTGGGCTTGCTGGTGCGGGGGCAGCGGATTTTCCCGAAGACGCCGTGGAACGTGCTTTTGGCCGTTTACGCGGTCTTTACCTTCCTGTCGCTATGTCAGGGTTCGTTCTACCTTAATCGCTCACTTCCGTTTTCTTTGAGCGATCCGCGCCTGGCGGACTGGAAAAACTACATGGTCATGCCGGCGATCTTGTTCCTAGTTGCGACAACCGTCAAAGGGACGCGAGAGACGAAGATTCTCGTCGTTCTGATGTGCCTGACAACATTTATGTTTGATAGGAGTTTCTGGGACACAGTCTCAGGCCGGGACTTTTCAACCTTCT
>JASIEN010000219.1 GCA_030045935.1 Candidatus Sulfotelmatobacter sp. | reverse complement strand
GATCAAACAGAACCAGCGAGCGGTTATCGGCTTCGGTGGGAGGCGTGGTATCAAGCCACTTCACCGGATCGGTCGGCACAGCCAATGGACCTGATGCATTGCAGAATTTCCCGGCGCCTCCGAACACGTAGGCGAAAGCATGTCGTGACGTCTCTACGGGCAACGATTTTCTTTTTCCCGGCGCAACCGACACGTCGAGATAAATGGGATCGGCCGCAATCCCATCCACCGGCCCTTTCTTTCCCCAGAAAGTTCCGCACACTACCCGCACATGCGTTCCATCGTCGTCTTTAATTTCCGGAATCTCGCCCGACTTCACTTCCTGATAGCGCGGGGCAGTCATTTTCAGCGCAGAAGGCAGGTTCGCCCACAACTGAAATCCGTGCATGCGTCCAGCGCGGTCACCCTTGGGCATTTCCTGATGAATAATGCCGCTGCCGGCGGTCATCCACTGCACGTCGCCGGCGGCGATGGTCCCGTTGTTGCCCATGCTGTCGCCGTGATCCACAGTTCCGGCAAGAACGTACGTGATCGTTTCAATTCCGCGGTGCGGATGCCAGGGAAATCCCGCAAGGTAATCTTCGGGAACGTCGTTGCGGAAATCATCGAGTAGCAGGAATGGATCAGTTTCTTTCGTGTTGCCGAATCCAAAAGCGCGGCGAAGATGGACTCCGGCGCCTTCGAGGGTAGGTTTGGATTTAATAAGATGCTTAACCGGCCGGATCGACATAAGAGCCTCTGCGCAAACGAAGGTTAGATGTCGCCCGGATGGCTGAGGATTCGTCGGGGGCGGGCGCGCACGAACGTAACAGTGTCTTTGTGATTCCCCGGATTGACGCAGCTTTCGATCTCGTATAGTCTGCGATTACACCGGAAAGGAGGTGGTCGAATGACAAGTTCAGATAGTGGCAGTAGATGTGGCAGTCAAAGACCAGGTGAGGTGGCTGAGACTTAGAGCAGGTCGCTCTAAGCGGGGTTTTCGTACCGTGTGGCGCGGGCACTCTTGCCCGTGAACTTGAAGCCGCAGGACGGAAGCTACAGCCCGCACACTACCGGTGAGTAAGGATCGATTCCGCCTGACTCAGGTCGGTCAGGATCGTCGAAAGATGACACCCGGAGTTGCCGAAGAGGCCACGTAGAGTGACCACCTCTTGGTCAATCCACAACAGTCCACCGGACGGCCCGCAGTCAACTGCGGGCCGTTTGTTTTGTGCGATTGAGCCGATTGCTGTAGGAGCAAAGACAAGGCCACGATAGAACACAGACCTCTCGACAAACATGAACACCCTCATCTTGGCGTAGGAAGCAGATCAAGCGTTGTTCCCAGGCCCGCATACAGATAACGATCGCCGAAAGCTTTTCTCAATGCCGCAAATGCCGGCTCGCCCGTGCAATGACCCGGAGCGACGTACTCCACCTTGAAGGTATCGTGGAGGGCCGTGACGATTTTCTCGATGTCCGCATCGCTCGTTACCACGAGGTGAAATCCGCCGGCAATGAGCTGAATCCGCGGATTGATGGCGGCCGCCGCGGCAACGATCTTGTCGACTCCCGGATGAGAGCATCCGACCACGATCACGAGGCCCTTTGGCGTATTGATAGCCAGGGACAGCTCGCGCAATTCGAGTGTTCCCGGTTTATCGGAAACCAGCGAGATCAGATGGATGTCGGGGGCAATCTCGGTGTTCTTGTCGATAAGCTGAAAGTTCGCACCAGGCCAGGCTGTACCACCTCGAATGATTTCTGGCGGGTTGCCGTCATAGTAGCGCTGCTCCTGCGGAAGAGAAGGGTCCTTGCGATAAAAGGTGCTCGGCAGGTGAACACCGAATACGCCAAATACGCCAATACCTTCATTGGGTGCGTAGATTTTCACAGTGGGATTCACCGTCAGCAAATAGGACAATCCTCCCACGTGGTCCCCGTGCCGGTGCGACATGACGACAAAATCGAGCTTTGACAAGTCGGCGCCTTTTGCCTTCGCATTCTGCTCAAGAATTTCCGGATTGTTGCCGGTGTCAAACAGGATTCGCTTTCCCGCGTATTCGATTAGCGCCGAATATCCCCAGTCCTTTTGCATGCCCGGCGTTTTGCCGAACGCATCGTACAGAACGGTAATCTGCGCCGTGCCCGGGGTAGCATTGGCTCGTGGCGCGGCAAAGGGTTTTGGCGTGTAGGTGAGGAGAACCGCCGCTACGGCGAAGTAGAAAAACAAGCGGGAACGACTCTTCACTGTGCCCTCCAGCTTCTGGCAACACGCGCGATACGTGGCCTGGAAGCGTAATTACACCTCCGCGAAAGCTGCAAGTCAAGCAGACATCACCGCAGGCGTAGTCTGCGATTACACCGGAAAAGACTCCCGTCTGTTGCCATTCGTGCGGCCTTAATGTCAAAAAACCGTTTTCAAATTGTAAATTTCCATTCCCCTGATTTGTGTTGTTTCGGCGCGTATCGTCCGCCTTGCGGAAAATCCTCCGGCAACTTCCTACAAGCCCGTTTATGGACAACTTGGGAAATGCTGACCATCAACGAATTTAGCTTAGTTCGTTAAAGGCCGCCGTCTACGCCATTCCAACAACCCCGAATGGGGCACCGGGCCGCCGCGCAGTCCTGTTACTATGGGGCGGGGCTGGCACCATCGAACTCGATCCCGCCCAAAAGTAGGATTTCTCATCCTCATTCAAGTAATCATCGCGCTTACGTGTGCACCTTTTTCGGGGCAATGAGTTCCTGAGCTTGCGCTTGCGTCGGGATATTAGTTTCTTGCGTAGAAGGACCCGGCACTCCGAGGTGCCGGGTCAGCCACGGCGCGAATATAGGAGATCAAACCCTGAATATCGGACTTGCTCAGCGTGTTACCCCATGCGGGCATGAGTGCAGACTTATTCAGCGCTGGACCACCATAAGTGATGATCGACGCAAGATCGGCATCGTTGATCTTGTTCAGCGTATCTCCATCGGCAAATGGATGCGGTTTCACCTCCAGGTTATCGTAGTTGGAAACGCGCTCTGCAGTCGATTCCGGATTGTGGCAGCGATCGCAATACTCCGCGTTGAGCTCGCTGCCGAGGGTCTGCTGGTAACCTAGGGCAATTTCGTCAATCTTGATCGCCACTGGTTTGCCGGATTTCTCGATGGTGGAGGCCATAATCTGGTAACGGCCCGCCATACCTCCGAGAGTTATGTTCGTCGTCAGCTGTCCACTCGAGTCAGTGAGGCCATAGGCTGGATCAAGATTGACTCCGGTCGCGGCTTGCAATTCGACTAACGCTCCGGCCACTGCATTCCCCTGCTCGTCATTCACCTGCACAACCAGCGGTTGCGGCAGCAAGGCCCCTGTCTGCGCAATTTGCTTTCCGCCGCTTGATTCAACAATAGCTGCGCCGAATCCCGTAGGCTTTGGCAACTGCGCGGAAGTACCATCGCGCGAACAGTACAAAGAGAAAGCCGAGAGCAGAACGGCGCTGCACAAAGTGACATTGGGCAGTAAGCGTCGATTCATCGCTTTGCGACCTCCTTTTTAGTCGCAACTTGCTGCGATACCAGGAACGCTGTGAGTGCGCGTGCATCTTCGTCGCTCATGGCTCGATTGGGTTCGATTGTGCCGGGGCGCAAAGCTTGCGGATTCTTCATCCACTGATAAATCCACGCTGCTGTTAGCCGCGAGCCAACGTGCGTCAGCGTGGGGCCAATATAGCCTTTATCGGTTTTCGTATCGACGATGTGGCAGCCCTGGCACGAATATTTGCCGTAGAAAAGTTGTTTGCCCAATTCCATCTCACCCTGCGAGTAACCGCTGAGCGGCATGGAGTCGCGATCGATCGCCGGATTCTGGTAGACCGTCATAATGTAGTCGGCGAGCTCATTGGCCTCACTATCACTCACATTGAAGCGCGGCATGCGCCGAATCAGCGCGGGCCGCAGCGTGCCTGGGTTTTTGAAGAACTGGACCAGCCATTCTCGCTGCACCGAGCTGCCTTCCCACGTAAGATCGGGCGCTATATCGCCGCCGTGGCCGTTGATACGATGACAGCTGAAACATGCCAGGTCTGACATCAACTTTCCCGCTTTTCCTGCGGGCTGGTAGCTTGACTCAGGGACCGCGGTGACGGTCAAGGACGGTGGCAGTACGGTCGAGTGATCGTTCATCGCAAGCAGGGCGGTCGTCAACGCATCGATCTGCGAGATTGTGAAGCTGTATTGCGGCATGCGCAGGCCCGGCGAAAAGGCGCGTGGCTGCTTGATTTTGCCTGCAATGTAGCTGGGCAGTGTGTGAGGCATCCCGGGCAGGAAAATCAGTTGCGTAATTGATCTGCTGCCGATGCGGCTTAGTTCCGGCGCAAAGTTCTCCGGTTTTTTGACGCCAGCAATTTCGTGGCACGAGGCACAGCCGTAGTCGGAAACCAGGCGCTTGCCGTGGGCAATCTGCTCGGCTGTTGCTGGATCGAGATGAACGTTGGCGAGCAAATCGGAATCTGTTTTGGCCAGCAAGAATCCGGAGAGGGTCGCAACCTGGCCATCACTGAAGCGGTAATGCGACATGGCGGTGGCTGGAGCATATGTGCGAGGGTTTCGCAACCACGCTTGCAGCCACTCCGGTTTAACCTTGCTGCCCACGCGGGTTAATTCCGGGCCAACATCGCCTCCGACCACATTACCTGCGGCATTCGTCACGGCGTGGCAGGAAGCGCAGAAAGATTCGCCATAGAGGCTTGGGCCGGCAGCTGGATCGGGCGATGGCTTCGCTGAGAGCGAAACTATGTCTCCCGCTACCGGCGTGCTATTTGCGATTAAGAATGCAGAAATGTCTCGCGCATCAGCGTCTGAAAGTTGGAAATTAGGCATGGTCGATGTCGTGGCGTAAGCTTTTGGGTCTTTCAGCCATGCATAGATCCACTCTCTCTGCGTTTTGTCGCCGATGTGCGACAGCGACGGTGGGTTGTCAGTCGCTTTTATGGTCGTACCATCGGGCAGTTTCACCATATGGCAGTTCACACAACCGTAGCGTGTGAGCAATTTGCGTCCCTGATTCAAAACGGGAGTTCCTGGCAGCGGCCCGCGGTGGCACTCTCCGCAGGAAGATTCGATGTACTT
>JASIEN010000218.1 GCA_030045935.1 Candidatus Sulfotelmatobacter sp. | reverse complement strand
ACGTTCTACAGGATGCGGCTGGACAGATCGCGAACACACATTCGGTTTCAGCGGGGCTGGATTATCCCTCGATTGGTCCTGAGCATGCGGCGTTGCGAGATGCAGGAAGAGCCGAGTATGTTCCAGCTTCCGACGCCGAGGCACTGGAGGCGACAACGCTGCTCGCGCGCACCGAAGGCATTATTCCCGCACTTGAGTCGGCCCACGCGGTTGCCGAAGCAAAGAAGCGCGCACCGAAAATGAAGAAGTCGGATGTGATCGTCGTCAACATCTCGGGACGCGGCGACAAAGACATCGGGATACTCAGAGAAAACTTGAAGCTTCGTTAGCAGGTCGGAGTTTTTTCAATTTTGAGCTTGCCATTGCCAAATGTTCCGTTCCCCCAGTAAGCAGCCGGAAATCGGCAATTGCAGTGAACAACCAATAGCATGCCCCTGACTTTTCATAAGAAGCCGGCGCTGGTGGTGTATGTAACCTGCGGCGACCCCGACCCTGCGACCACAAAAGAAATAGTTCTTGCAGCCATCGCCGCCGGCGCAGATGTGGTAGAACTGGGCGTGCCCTTCAGCGATCCCGTGGCCGATGGCCCCGTGATCCAGCGTGCGAGCGAGCGGGCGCTCAAGGGCGGAACCTCGCTGGCACAGGTTTTGACCCTGGCGGCAGAGGTTCGTCAGCACGCGCAATCGACGGGATTAATCATCTTCTCGTATCTGAATCCGATACTCCGAATGGGCATGGAAAAATTTTGCAAAGTGGCGCGCGCCGCGGGTGTGGATGGTGTGCTGGTCACGGATCTGCCAGTTGAAGAAGCGCACGACTATTTGTGCGCCATGCATCAGCATGATCTTGCTTCTGTTTTTCTCGCCGCTCCCACCAGCCCCGATGACCGCCTGAAGCGCATCGCGGCGGCATCGCAAGGGTTCGTGTACGCGGTTTCGCGCACCGGAGTGACGGGAACCCGTGAGCAACTTGCAAGCGATGCGCGAAAGCTTGTGCAGCGGTTGCGGCGTGTGACCAGGTTGCCGATTGCCGTCGGCTTCGGTATTTCTAACGCCGGCCAGTTTGCAGAAGTCGGCGAATTTGCGGACGCCGTGGTCGTGGGAAGCGCAATTGTCGAAACTATTGAGCGCAATCGCGGACGGGAAGCCGCGGCTGTGGCAGAATTTGTAAGGAAGCTTTCCGCAGTCAGCTGTCAGCCGTCGGTTTAGAATCAGTGCCTGCTTAGCTCACGAGGATTGTGGCATCCAGAGAGTGGATCGGCGAGAGAGTGGTCCGGGGCACACATAAGGATTTTCGCTGATAGCAGAGGGCTGAAAGCTGATTCCATGGATATCGCAGATTGGCGTAGGAAAATTGATGAGCTTGACCGCCTGCTGGTGCAACTGCTGAGCGAGCGCGCCAGTGCCGCAGTTGAGATCGGGCGTCTCAAACGAAATACCAATCTGCCAATCTACGAGCCGGAGCGCGAACGTCAGGTCTTTGATAACGTCAGCAAGCTGAATCCGGGCCCGCTGCCTGAGCGCGACGTGGTGCGAATTTTCGAGCGCATCATGGACGTCATGCGCAATATTCAAAAAGAGCAGATCGTAGAGGCAGCAGGAAATACCGCAGCTAAGGCAAAGACGATTGACGGTGAAACGGAATTAACTTCTGGATTGAACGACTGAACCAGAGGTAAACGCTAAGGCCAGGAGCCAAAGCTTGATTGTTGCAATGCAGGAAGGCGCCGATGAGGTCCAGATTCAGCAGGTGATCGATCTGCTTGTGAAGATGGGCTTCGAAGTGCACCGCTCCACCGGAGCGCGGCAAACCGTGCTGGGCGCGGTTGGCGCCGTAATTGAATTCGACATCCGTAATATCGAGCTCATCCCAGGCGTGCAGGAAGTTCACCGCATCAGCTCGCCTTACAAACTGGCGGGAAAAAGTTTCCGTCCCGAAGGCACGATCATAAAGCTGGGCAACAACGTGAACATTGGTGGCAATGAGGTTGTCGTCATGGCCGGACCATGTTCCGTGGAGTCGCGCGAGCAATTGTTCTCAACCGCAGAATCTGTCGCCAAATCCGGCGCTCGCGTGCTGCGCGGGGGGGCTTTCAAACCGCGCAGCTCGCCTTATTCTTTTCAGGGCCATGGGGAAGAGGCGCTTAAGTTGCTGCGCGAGGCCGGAGAAAAATTCAAGTTGCTGGTCATCAGCGAGGTCATGGAAATCTCGCAGATTCCGCTGATGCTGCCCTATGTTGACATTCTTCAGGTTGGCGCGCGCAACATGCAGAATTTCAACTTGCTGCGCGAACTCGGCAAAGTACGCAAGCCGGTGCTGCTGAAGCGTGGCATCGCCGCAACGCTCGAAGAGTTGCTGCTCTCAGCGGAGTACATCATGGCTGGAGGAAATTACGAAATCGTCCTCTGCGAGCGCGGCATCCGCACATTCGAAACTTACACGCGCAACACGATGGATATTTCCGCCATCCCCATCATCCACAAACTCTCGCATCTGCCCATGACGGCTGACCCTTCGCATGGCACTGGGCGTCGCGATAAAGTTTCTCCCATGGCGCGCGCTTCTGTCGCTGCCGGAGCCGACGCGCTGCTGATCGAAGTCCACTGCACTCCTGACAAGGCGTGGTCGGATGGCGCGCAGTCTCTGTTCCCCGAACAATTCGCCCAGTTGATGGAAGAATTAAGAATGATTGCACCCGCGGTGGGAAGAAAAATCGCCTAAGAAAATTTGGTAATTGAGTAATTTGGTAATTCGGCAATTTGAACCGCGCCTGATCCAGCTCAGATTACAAAATTACCAAATTTCCCAATTACCAAATTTTTCTGTGCGTCAAATCACCATCATCGGCACCGGCCTCATCGGCGGCTCGTTCGCGCTGGCCTTGCGCAAGCACAAGTTCAAAGGCCGCATCGTTGGCTGCGACCGCGAGCCT
>JASIEN010000217.1 GCA_030045935.1 Candidatus Sulfotelmatobacter sp. | reverse complement strand
CCCGCCATCAGCTTAAACAGGACACCTTTAGCCGGGTCACTATCGGCGCCGCCGAGAAGACGGCCCATTGGAGCGTCGAGCACAGAAATACTCTCATCTTCGCCGGCGTTGCCGTTGCCATCATTGCCGCCGTTGCGCTGGGTGGCTGGTATTACATCAGCGCACAGGATGAGAAAGCGAACTTCGACTTCGCGCGGGCCATACGGATTCTTGACGAGCCTCTGCTCCCTGCGGGATCGCAAGCGCCTCCGGGTGTGCCCACCTTTACCACGGCCAAGGAGCGCTCCCAAGCCGCGCGCAAAGAGTTTCAGGCCATTGTCGACAAGTATCCCCACACCCGCACCGCCGATATGGCGCATTACTTCCTGGGTGTGACGGCCGCCAGTGAAGGCGATAATGCCTTTGCGGAGAAGAATTTTAAGGAAGTAGCCGCCACGGCCAACAAAGAGGTAGCCTCAGTGGCGAGACTGGCTTTGGCCCAGCTTGAGGCCAACACTGGCCGCGTGCCTGACGCTGTTGCCCTTTATCAGCAGCTGATCAACCATCCCACTACAACCGTCAGCAAGACGACCGCTCAACTCGAACTGGCCGATCTTTACAAAAACAACAATCAGCCACTCGATGCCAAGCGTCTCTATGAGCAAATCAAGAAAGAGAACCCCGGTCCGGAAGCCAACCAGATCGCCACGCAAAAGCTGGCAGAACTGAAATAGGCAGACAATCTTTGCCATGAAGCGGGTTTCCTCCGGATCGCCACTCGAAGACCCGATCGGATTTTCGCGGGCGGTGCGGGTCGGCAATCTCATTGCAGTCGCGGGCACCGCGCCAATTCCAGACGACTCCAGCAAGGTAGATACCTGGAGCGTGTATGAGCAGACTCGCTTGTGTCTCCAGATTATGCGCCGGGCGATTGAGGAGGCTGGAGGCCGGCTGGACAACGTCATTCGTACTCGCATAATGCTTACCGATATTGCCACCTGGCGGGAAGCAGCGCAGGCGCATGGCGAGTGCTTTTCCAACATTAAACCAGCTTGCACCTTTGTTGGGGTGAACGGGTTCATCGACCCCGCCTGGAAAGTTGAGGTCGAAGCCGACTGCCTAGTAGGCTAAGATTTTGGCCTGTGGCAATCGAAAACTGCTCAGCTAAAACCGCTCAATGGTCTGCTCGATTGCAAGATGGCGGCAGGTTTGGCGGATAATTACGCTGGCTGTCTCTGAGTGGACGAACTGCAACCCATAGCGGAATGCGTTGCGTTGTCGCACCATTGCGTAGACCTGAACCAGTCCAAAGGGAACGGTAAAAGTAAGTTCCACAAGTTCGCCCAGCGGGACCTCGGTAGTCAGCATCACCGAAATGCCAGATTCACTGATGTCGACCGTGTGCCCTTTCAACAGTCCACAAGTATGGGAGTGGATGCTGATATCAACTTCAAGTTTGAAACGCGGCTGAACCCGCCTATCGACCAGGTCTGCAACCTGTACTGTCGTGGGCTTGTTCTGTGGTTCCAAGAAATACTCCTTAGTAATTACCTGATCGGCAAGTCAAGACACGGGCTTTAGAGTGCTGCGACGCCGGTTTTGGGCAGCGCACCGGTGCCCATGCATGAAAACGTGCGGTGCCTTTCCAGTTTGCGCGCCGGTTCGGTTAGGATGATGTTCAACTCTATTGTTCCGTCTCGAACCTATGGCCGATTTCACACTGCGCGTCAACGGCAATGAAAAGAAAGTAAGCGTCGCGGCCGAAACTCCGCTGCTCTGGGTTCTGCGCGACACGCTCGAGCTGACAGGAACCAAATTCGGCTGCGGAGCGGGGCTGTGCGGCGCATGCACTGTTCATATAGAGGGTTCAGCGATGCGCTCTTGCTCCATGCCCGTATCGCAAGTAGCCGGCAAGAACGTCACCACGATTGAGGGATTGTCAGCCAACGGCCCGCATCCTCTACAGCAGGCCTGGATCGCCGAAGAAGTGCCGCAATGCGGCTACTGCCAGACTGGGCAGATCATGGCGGCGGCCGCGTTGCTTGCAAAAACCGCCGATCCAAGCGACGAGCAAATCACGCAGGCAATGAACAGCAACCTTTGCCGCTGCGGAACCTATGAACGAATTCGCAAAGCGATTCATCGCGCCGCAAATGCCGGAGGCGCGCGATGAGTCTGCTAAATCGGCGCGAATTCGTGGCAGTGGGCGTTGCTGCAGGCGCGGGATTAGTGATCGGATTCTATCTTCCGCATAAGGGTCGAGCCCCGAGGGAATCTTTTTCGCCCAACGCGTATCTCCGCATCGCTCCTGATAATAAAGTCACGATTGTTGTGGCGCGCTCGGAAATGGGACAAGGTGTGCGCACGTCCTTGCCCATGATTCTGGCCGAAGAACTCGAAGCCGACTGGAAGCAGATCGAAATCGAACAAGCCGGCGCCAGCACGCTTTATGGCGACCAGACGACGGGCGGCAGCGCCAGCGTGCGCACAACCTGGGATCCCATGCGCAAAGCGGGCGCGACTGCGCGCGAAATGTTGATTTCGGCCGCAGCCCTGAACTGGGGCGTGGCCCGTTCGGGATGCGTTGCGCAATCCGGTTACGTCGTTCATGCGGCCTCGAATCGCCGCTTAAGTTACGGAGAACTTGTGACAAAGGCTGCCACGCTGCCAATTCCGACCGAT
>JASIEN010000019.1 GCA_030045935.1 Candidatus Sulfotelmatobacter sp. | reverse complement strand
TACCGATGGGATGCGATCCGGGCCGTCATGGGAATGGTAGAGGGCTTCTTTGAGATATGGGCGCTGGTGGCGCTGGGTGCTATGGTCTTCCAGAAGAAAACTTCGTCGCAAGAACATGGTGCCCTTGCTTCATCCGTGAAACCTTAAACGGCTGCGCTTTCGGTCGCGCCGCCTGCATCGATTAAAGCCATTGGGTGATCCAATGCTATCGTGGTATGACCACTTTTTAAGAAAGGCATTTTGTCATCATGGCCATTGCCAGCGTTAATCCCGCCACCGGTGAAACCATCAAAACATTTCAACCGCTGACTGCAGCAGAGATCGAAGAGAAAATCCAGCTTGCGGTTAAGACTTTTCAGGCCGAAAAGAAGACTCCATTCGGCGAACGCTCGAAGCGCATGAACAAAGCTGCCGAGATTCTTGAGCGCGATAAAGAGAAATTTGGCAAGCTCATGACGCTCGAAATGGGCAAGCCATACAAGGCGGCCATTGCTGAGGCGGAAAAATGCGCCAGCGGCTGCCGCTTTTACGCCGAGAATGCCGAGCGCTTCCTTGCCGACGAGATCGTCGAAGGCGGGACCAAAAAGAGTTTCATTCGCTACCGCCCGCTGGGACCGATTCTCGCCGTGATGCCATGGAACTTTCCTTTCTGGCAGGTGATTCGATTTGCCGCACCGGCTCTGATGGCTGGAAATGTCGGACTGCTGAAACACGCCTCAAATGTACCGCAATGCGCGCTGGCAATCGAAGATATTTTTCTGGAAGCGGGGTTCCCCAAAGGCGCGTTTCAGACTCTTCTGATCGGCGCGAAGCAGGTGGATGCGATTTTGAACGATCCCCGCATCATGGCGGCGACGCTGACGGGAAGCGAGCAGGCCGGAATCGACGTTGGCGTGTCGGCGGCGAAGCGTATTAAGAAGGTTGTGCTGGAGTTGGGCGGAAGTGATCCATTTATCGTGATGCCCAGCGCCGATCTCGACGTGGCTGTGCAAACGGCGGTGCGGGCGCGCGTACAAAACAATGGACAATCGTGCATCGCCGCCAAGCGCTTCATCGTGGCTGAGCCGATTGCGGCTGAGTTCGAGAAACAATTTGTTGAGCGCATGAAGAACCTGCGTATCGGCGATCCCTTTGACGAAAAAACCGAGCTTGGCCCTCTTGCAAATCCGGAAGCGGTGAAGTCACTGGACGAGGATGTGCAGAAAACAATCCAGGCCGGGGCGAAGGTGTTGACTGGCGGGCACCCGCTAGACGGCAAGGGGAATTATTATGCGCCTACAGTTTTGACGAATATTCCCAAAGATTCTCCCGCATATAGCGAAGAATTCTTTGGGCCGGTGGCGTCGCTGTTCCGCGTGAAGGATATTGACGAGGCGATCAGCCTGGCCAACGACAGCCGCTTCGGTTTGGGCGCCAGCGCCTGGACCAAAGATGACCGCGAACGCGAGCGCTTCATTAACGAACTCGAATCGGGAATGGTCTTTATCAACCGAATGGTGGCTTCGGACCCGAAGGTTCCATTTGGAGGAGTGAAGCACTCGGGGCACGGACGCGAGTTGTCCGCCAATGGTATTCGCGAATTCATGAATATTAAGACCGTGTCGATCGCGTAGAAAGATCAGAGAGCCTGCTGCTAAGAAGCTGAAAAATCCTAAACCGCAAAGTTTGCAGAGAGCGCCTGCCAAGGAGCGAAGCACTCTCCGCGTTCTCCGCTGATTTTCGGTGCCTGCCCCGAGGGAGCGAAAGGACCGAATGGGCGTTCTCGGCGGTTCAAGATTCTCTTATTCTCCGGTTCCAATACCATCCGCCCAAAGCCGGATGTACCCCAAGATATCGGCTAACCTTCTTGTTTCTCGTCAGTCGAAATAACTAACGAGCGGCCCGCCGAGCGCTGGGAACTTATGCGCATGCTGGTGGACATCTTCGTCCAGACCTTCCGCAGCCTGTGGGCACACAAGCTGCGTTCTTTCCTCACTATGTTTGGCATCGCCTGGGGCGTGGGCTCTCTTCTGCTGCTCGCGGGCGTGGGTGAAGGTTTCCGCAACGGCAATCGCAAGCAACTGGAAACCTTCGGCAAGAACATCATCTTTTTCTGGGGCGGACGGACTCCTGCCGTTAAAGGCAGTTTCAGTGGGGCAAAGTGGTTCAACCTTACCTACGAGGATTATCTGGCAATGCGGGATGAATCCACGTTGGCGATTCATCTTGCTCCCGTGATTGCCCGTGATGATATTCGCGTGGTCAGCGAATACACGAGTACCAACGGGCAAGTTTCCGGGGTGCTGCCCGTATACAGCCAGGTGCGCAACATTCCGCTGCAGATGGGCCGCTGGATCAACGATGACGACAATGCCGAGCGACGCCGCGTGTGCCTGTTGGGCCGCGAGATTACGCGCAATCTATTCCCAGGCCGGCCGGCTGTGGGTAACAGCATTCTGTTGAATGGAGTTCACTTCGAGGTCATCGGCGCGCTTTCGATGATCGGCAATGAAGAGCAGAATTCCACCAACATTCGCATTTTCGTGCCGTTCAACACCATGCGCGAACTTTTTCCGCTCAAGGGCGACAATTCGAAAGACGGCAATTCCATTTCTTTTATGAATTATCAGCCGCGCACCTTTGATGAGAATGAAGCTGCGAAAGAAGAGCTGCATAAAATTGTGGCCCGCAATCATGGCGGCTTTGATCCCAGCGACAAGGACAATTGGGAAGAGTGGGACACAGTAAAGAACCAGAAGATGATGGGGAAAATCTTCAGCGCCATGGATTGGTTTCTGGGCGGCGTGGGCCTGATCACGCTGGCGCTTGGCGCTATCGGGATTATCAACATCATGTTGGTCGCAGTTTCGGAACGAACTCGAGAGATTGGATTGCGCAAAGCTTTGGGCGCGACCAGCCGCAACATCTTGCTTCAATTTTTTCTTGAAGGTGCGTTTTTGACTCTGCTGAGCGGGGCGATTGGAGTGGGCGCCGCGATGCTGGTTGTCCACCTGCTTTCGGGAGTTAATCTGCCCCAAGGCTTCGATACGCCGCGTATCGTTCCCGTTTCCGCGGTGGCAGCAGTGCTGGCGTTAGCCGTGGCAGGAATCAGCGCGGGTCTTTACCCGGCCCGGAAGGCTGCGATGCTGGAACCGGTTGAAGCTCTGCGACAGGAGTAATCATGACAAGCGATCTGCTGAGAGAAGCTGTTGGCGCAATGCGGCACAACCGGCGCAGAACGGCACTGACGATGCTGGGCATGGCATGGGGAATCGCGACCGTTGTGATTTTGCTCGCTTTTGGATCAGGCTTCCAGCAAGCGATCGGAATCATCTTCAGTTCTTGGGGAATCGACGTGATCGGCGCCTTCCCTGGGCGAACTTCCCTGCAAGCCGGAGGTGCCAAGGCGGGAAGCGAGATTCGACTGCAACTGGCAGATGTGGATTACATTCGCAACGAAGTGCCGATGGTCAAGGGCGTGACCCCAATCATGGACAAGTACAACGGGGTGACCATCCAGCACGACACGCGCACGCTTACCAATCTCTTTCTGACCGGAGTTTATCCGGTTTACGAGCGCATCCGCGGTTTTTCAGTGGGAACCGGCCGGGGCCTGAGCGAGGAAGATCAGTTGCAGCGGGCCCGCGTCTGCGTACTGGGAGATGAAGCGCGGCGCAGGCTCTTCTCGGGGGAGCCACCGCTGGGGCAAAGCATTCGCATTAATGGTTTGAGCTTTGAGGTGGTAGGGGTATATCAGCGAAAGGTGCAGGACGGGGACAACAACGACAATAGCTTCGTCGTCATTCCCTTCAGCACCATGGGCGATCTTTACGATACGCGTTACATCACCGGCATCTTCATGGATTACGAAAACCAGGATCACCAGCAACTAGCGCGCGTGGTGCGATCGGTGCTAGCGGCCCATCACAACTTTCGCCCTGATGACAAGCGCGCTGTCTTCATCGCTGACTTCAAGCAGGATTTTGACGAATTCTCGGTGGTGACTACGGCGCTGAAAATTTTGCTGGCGTTCATTGGAGCGCTAACGTTGGGGATTGGGGGCATCGGGCTGATGAACATCATGCTGGTTTCGGTGCAGCAACGCACCCGCGAGATCGGAATCGAGAAAGCGCTAGGCGCGCACAAGGGACATATCCTTTTTCAATTTCTCGCGGAAGCCCTGGCAATCACCTTTGCCGGCGGCCTGGGCGGAATTGCAATCGCTTACATGATTTCCTGGGTGGTTGGCGCGCTGCCGCTGATGAGCGCCTTCGGCGACGGCCTGCAAGCGGGAGACATCCACCTGCACATCAATCTGAGCAGCCTGACCGTGGCCACGATCATTCTGAGCTGCGTCGGCATCGTGAGTGGCATGGTGCCCGCGATCCGTGCCGCGCAACTGGATCCGATCGAGAGTTTGCGGTACGAGTAAACTGGAACTTACTGCCTTAGCGTAATTCCGCTCAGCACGCTCTGCTGCTTGGCGATCAGCGCCTGCACACCCTGGCGCGCGAGCACCAGCATTTTTGCAAATTGCGCGTCGTCGAAGGGCTGCTGCTCGGCGGTGGCCTGAACTTCCACTATTTTATGGCCAGCAGTCATTACGAAGTTCATGTCGACCTCGGCGCGGGAATCTTCTTCGTAGCAAAGGTCGAGCAGGATCTCGCCATCGACAATTCCAACGCTAACGGCGGCCACGAAGTCTTTGAGCGGAACGGAGGTCAAAGTTCCCGCATCCACCAATTTTTCCAATGCCAGTCCGAGAGCTACAAACGCCCCGGTAATGGAAGCGGTGCGTGTGCCGCCGTCGGCCTGGATCACGTCGCAGTCGATCCAGATGGTTCTCTCGCCCAGACGCGTGAGATCCGTTACGGCGCGCAGCGAGCGCCCGATCAGCCGCTGAATTTCGTGCGTGCGTCCACTGGGACGGCCCTTGGCTACTTCGCGTGGCGTGCGGGTGAGCGTGGCGCGAGGGATCATGGAGTACTCACTTGAGATCCATCCCTTACCGGAATTGCGCAAAAATGTCGGGACTACCTCTTCAATTGATGCAGTGCAGATCACGCGTGTGTTGCCGACCTCGATGAGAACTGATCCTTCGGCGGTCGAAATGAAATCGGGAACGATAGAAACAGGGCGCAACTGGTCGGGGGTGCGATTGTCGGAACGGTAGAACATCACGAAGAATTGTAAATGATTGTGCATTGCTCCCCGACAGTCGCAATGCTTCGCAGCCCACCACCCGACGGAGGAATGCGGCTTTTGTGTAGAATCCCAGCAGACTGGCCAGCCGCGATGATTGCTCTTCTCTCCATTCTCGTCCTCGGATTTTTTCTAGGCATGCGGCATGCCACCGATCCCGATCATGTGATCGCCGTCGCAACCATCGTGACGCGCCAGCGGAGCCTGGCTCGCGCTGCTCTGATCGGCGCGTGGTGGGGCTTGGGCCATACCATTACGATCTTCGTTGTGGGCTGCGGGATCATCCTGTTCAATCTGGTGATTCCAACCCGCATCGGTCTCAGTATGGAACTGTCAGTCGGCATCATGCTGGTGATTCTCGGGATTGCGAATATCGCAGGATTTCTCCGATCAGTTCCTGAACCAGATGCCCAACCGGCTCATGTTCACTCTCATACGCACGCGCACGGA
>JASIEN010000216.1 GCA_030045935.1 Candidatus Sulfotelmatobacter sp. | reverse complement strand
TTAAGATAGCTCCATTAGAAGCGAAAATAAAGCGAATTCTTGCTTATTGCCTATCCTCCCGCCTTCGCCTTCTTCACTTCCTCGATTAGAGGCGGAACGACGTCGAACAGATTGCCAACGACGGCGTAGTCTGCAATTTCGAAAATAGGGGCTTCGGAATCCTTATTAATAGCGATAATCGACCGCGCCCCCTTCATGCCGACGATGTGCTGAATCGCCCCGCTGATGCCGAGCGCGAGATACAGCTTGGGCGCGACGGTCTGGCCGGAGGAGCCGACTTGACGGTCCATGGGCAGCCAGCCCGAATCGCAGATCGGACGCGACGCCGCCAGCTCAGCGCCTAGCGCATCGGCCAGCTGTTTGGCGATCTCTATGTTCTTCTGCTCCTTGATACCGCGGCCAACAGCAACAATCAGTTCGGCCTGGGTCAGATCGACAGCCTGCTTGGCTTCTTTGAACGGCGGTTGCGGCTTGGTACGGACCATGCCGTCAGGGATATCGACGTTGACAGTTTCTACCGGAGCAGCACTTGCGCCGGCTTCTGCCTGATCGCCACGAAATGCGCCGTTTTGAAATGTAACGAACCAGGGCGCATCGGAGGTGAAACTGACGTCGGCTGCCAGCTTTCCCTGGAACATCTGCCGCGTGAACAACAGCTTGCCGCCTTCGTGCTTGAACCCGATGCAGTCGCTAATGACTGCACGTCCCATGGCCGTCGCCAGCTTTGGAACGAAATCGCGAACTTGATAGGTATGCGGCATAAGCACTAGCTTCGGCTGCCGGGCCGTGATGAATTGTTGCAGGCCAGCAGCGAAAGCATCGGGTGTATATGGCTCAAGCCTCGGAGAATCAATCGCGTAGACCTTGGCAAGTTTCTTGCCGGCAATTTCGGCTGCAATCGCTGCCGGCCCAGCGCCAGCCACCGCGGCTTCCAGAGTCCAGCCCGTCGCAGCCGCAATCGCTTGCCCAGCAGCGATCGTCTCCCACGAAACCCGGTTCAGTTTGCCTTCACGTTGTTCAACGATGATGAGGATCTTATCGCTCATAATTCAGTTCCCAGTTCCCAGTTGTCGGTTCTTAGTTAAGCTGTCAGCGAAACTTTCGAACTTACGCCACCTCGGAACTCTGAGACCTTTGCACCTCGAAAGTTTGAAACTTTTAAACCTTGGGAACCTGCAACTTATAGCACCCGCAGTTCGTTGCGCAGTTTATCCACCAGCTTCTTCGCAATCTCAGCCGGCGGCCCTTCAATCTGCTCAGTCTTTTTTGTCTTCTGCGGCACGTAAAGCTTCTCAATGTTCTGAAGGTTCTCGCCGATGGCCGACTGCACCTCGGCCAGCGTCACCTTGCGAACCGGTTTGTTCTTCGCCTGCTTGATGCCGATCAGCGTGGCGTAGCGCAGCTTGTTGATGCCGGACTGAATCGTCAGCACAGCGGGCAGTGGCATCTCGACATATTGAAAGTATCCGGCCTCGAGTTCCCGCTTCACTTTAATCCCCGAATCTGTTTTTTCAATTTGCATGATGATCGTGGCATGCGGCCATCCCAGCAATTCGGCAAGAATCACGCCCGTCTGTGCGTAGCCGTAATCATCCGATTGCAGGCCGGTAAAGATCAGATCGAACTTTTCATCTTTGATTGCGGCGGCAAATGCTTTGGCGGTATTGAACGCATCGAGTCCAACAAAGGCATTGTCTTCTAAATGGATGGCGCGGTCCGCGCCCTTTGCCAGCGCCTCGCGCAGCACTTGCTGCGCGCGACCGGGGCCGGCCGTGATAACAACCACTTCACCCTTGTGCTTTTCCCTCTGGCGCAGCGCTTCCTCCAGCGCAAACGCATCGGGCTCATTCACTTCATAGGAGACATCATCGCGAATCCAAGTGCCGGTTTCATTGAGCTTCAGAGAAGCATCCTTCTGCGGCACCTGCTTCATGCAAACCAGGATCTTCAAAACGGCGACTCCCTTTCTGAGCGGCTTCCGCAAGCCGGAGCAAACTTGTCAGTATAAATGAGTTGCTGCCGTTCGATCTTCGCTCTCAAGAAAATCAAACTTTTGCACGGACGGTGCCGGCACCGATCCGTTTTTCTAAAGGTAAGGACAAGTTAAGGACTAATGCAAAAAATCGACCATGACTTGTCAGCTGGATTTGAGTCGAGCGGCAGGTAAAGCCGCGAGCAGGCGGGTACCAAAGAACACGGCGCCGATGCCAACTTGGCATCGACGCCGAAAGCAGAGATACAAACTAGTCGCCTCCGCCCGAACCACTGGTGATTGTGTTGATGAAGTTAAGCCCGAATGGCGAACCCCACCCGGTGGCATTATCCCAGCCCTTTTTCACGGTTAACGAACTGTCGACGCCGAACCCGAAGTCGATAAAATCCTCCGGATCCTCTTCCCAGATTGTGCTGGTGAACTGCTTGTTGCCGTAGACAAAAGCCGTTCCTCCAAGGATCTCCGAAGCCGAATAGGTCGTTGTGCCGCTCGAATCTTGAATCGTGCCGGTCACATTGTCAGCAGAGGCGTCGCTCTTCGGCAGCACGTCTTGAACGCTACTGGGCAAAGAAGCGATCAGTGGCGCCGCTTGACCCAGAGGAGCACCTGCTACCTCGTTGGCAATGGCCCAAATAGCCGAGAACAGCGGGCAAGACAAGCTCGTGCCTCCCCAACCATACTCGACGTATTGAGTACCATCGAACGTTATAACGATCGGAACGCCGGTATATGGGTCGGCCAATGCGGAGACATCGGGCACTTGCCGGTTCTTGCCGGGAATCGCCGATTCCCACGACGGCTTAGCCCAAAAGACACTCTCGCCACCGCCACCGCCGCCGATGAGCCCGATTGGGTATGGCGGG
>JASIEN010000215.1 GCA_030045935.1 Candidatus Sulfotelmatobacter sp. | reverse complement strand
CGACCGTTGGTGCCAGCCTGCCGGAGGAGATATCCGACACTTCAACCGATACCTCAGTCGACGTATCTCCGAAGATGGCATAATGCCCGTGCCGCGTAATTTCGATCTGGTTGGCGTACGTGGCATCCTTGCTCTTCTCGGTGGCCGTCGAAATCTGTTCGTCCCCGTTCGACACCGGTGTCCCGTTCGAAATATCAAAAGACTCGATGGATCCATCGGTGAAGCTGGCAACCAGCATAGTTCCCTTCGCAGCCATGGCATTGATCACGCCGCCGTTCAGCCCGCCCACTGAGGTGTCATTGAGGAATGTCAGGCTGCACCCGGTCTCGATCGCGAAAGTACCGATCGTGTTGACGTCGGTAAAACTCGCGTACAAATATCCGCCCGCGGCCACTAAGCCAATGCCATTGCTCACGCCGGTATCGGTCTGCGATCCGGAGGCTATTCCTCCCAGCGTTAAGCTGCTCACGATGACGCCAGCGATCTCCCCGCTGCCGGCTTGCGAGGCAAACACGCAGTTTTCTTTGCCGTCGCTGGCCACCGCCAATCGATTGGCTCCAAAGTATCCGCCTGCAATTCCGTATCCGATGGTATCGACCTGCTGTTGAAAGGTGAGCACTCCGGAGCCGTTTTCTGAGAAGAAGGAGACACCGCTGCGCAGCGGAAAACCGACGTCGTCGTTGGTGACGATATATCGAGTCTGCGCAAACACGCCGCTGCCGACCGCGTGGAACAACGCGGCCACAACGAAGGTTCGCAAAGCGGCGGGCAACACTCGCATACTCATTACCGAAAGGCTTGCTTACAGCAGCGGACACATTATCGAGGGGAGCTGGAACTGCATACTAGACGCAAACTGAGAATCAGCATGAGCTCCCGACTAAATTAGCAGAGAATACCGGCGAAATACATAGCCTCTTGAGCAGTTGGAAACCTGCCGGTGACTGCCAGTGTGCAACAAGTTGCAGCTCTTGCGAAAAGCGCAAGAGCTGGCCTGGCCTTATTAGGTTTTTCTTTCCCGTTATAAAAGCGTAGGCCCCTCCGCCTAGACTTTTTGATGTTAACTATGATTAACTACTGAGCATCAGCCATGCTTAATGAACCTGCTCGTTAAAATGTGGCCTGTTTAGTGGGAGCTGAAATGCGAGCTTCTCGTCCTTTTCTTTGTATCGCTGTTCTGTGCCTGCTCTCAATGCAAGCCCTCGGTCAGGGCGAGACCACGAGTGCCATTCAGGGGCAGGCGACTGATTCCACGGGGGCGGTGGTCTTCGGCGCGACAGTGACGGTCACAAGCCTCGACACGGGGTCGAAGCGCAGCGCGAAGACCGATGAAGCCGGACGGTTCAATTTCCCTCAACTAAAGCCCGGTGCATACAAGGTCGAGATCGAGGCGCAAGGTTTTGAGCCGCAAAACGCGGACAACGTCTTCTCTGGATTGGGTCAAAAGCAGACGGTCAATTTCACCCTCAGAGTGGCGCATTCCAATGAAGTTGTGGAAGTGAATTCTGAAGCCCCGATCATCAATCCAAGCAACGCAAACACGTCAACCACTCTCGATGCCCCGGCTCTGGAAGATTTGCCCAATCCAGGCGGTGATCTGACCTACCCTCTGCAGTTTGCCCCGGGTGCCCTGATCAACACCGCGGGAAGCAGTAATGATTTCGTGGGCAGCAGCAACGGCTATGGGAATGTGGAATTCAACGGGCTGCCTGCCCTTTCGAATGGTTACATCGTGGACGGGCTGGAAACGAATGATCCTCTGACAAACCTGAACAGCGGACTCTCGACCAATCTTGTACTGGGGTTGAATTCGATCTCGGAAGTGACGGTCAACACTCTGTCCTATTCTGTGGATGAAGGCAGGTACGGCGCATCTCAAGTCAACTATGTGACAAAATCCGGCAGCAACAAGTTTCATGGCAACCTGTATGAACTCTGGAACGGATCAGTCCTCAATGCAGCCGACTACTTCACGAACGCCACACCGGGGAACCACAAACCGCGCTCCAATGTGAATCACTTCGGAGGCAGTCTGGGTGGTCCGATCATGCACGATAAGTTGTTCTTCTTCTTCGACAGCGAATGGGTGCGGATCGCGTTGCCCATCGTCACGCCTGCGACGGTTCCAAGACCTGCCTTCCAGCAGTATGTTTTGCAGCAGCTTCCCCTCGGCGGCGTCGATTCTGTCACGGGCTCAACCTACGCGCCAGCACCACAGTTGGTGCCCTTTTATCGGAACATGTTTTCGCTATATGGAAACGCAAGCGGTGAACCCCTCGCAGTTCTGGGTTGCCCATTCAATTCGGACGGTTCCCCGGCTTCCGGCACGACACCAAACGGCAACGGCTGTGCCAATCGCCAAAGCGTCTCGCACTCCAGCGACGACCACGAGCAGGTACAGACCGCCCGCATCGACTACAACATCAACAATGACAACACGGCATGGTTCCGCTTTCAGGCCGACACTGGACTACAAGCGGCATGGACAGACCCGATCAATCCACTCTTCAATGCCACTTCACCGCAGCCGCTCTACTCTTTCGCGGCGGGCTATACCCACGTCTTCTCGCAGAATCTCGTGAACTACTTCAACCCGGCATTTTCGTGGTATTCGAGCCTGTTTGCGCCAACCGATTTCCCGAAGACGCTATCCTCCTTTCCAATCGTGCTACAGGGCAGCGGTGCCAACGCACCGTTCACTACTATCGGCGGTCTCGACAACACTTGGCTCCAGGGACGGCGAGCTTCAAGGTTCTTCATCAATGACAATCTGGCGTGGAGTCGCGGTTCGCACGAGATCAGGGTCGGCGCCAATGTCCGAATCTTCCGGTTGAATGACTACGACTTCGGCGAAGGCACTGTGCCGCTCGTGACCTATACCGATCTGCCCCAGTTCATCTACGGTGTGGCATCGACGGCGACCAAGACCTTCCCAACCAACGCGAACGAGCCTTTCAACTTCGCCAACATTGATTTCTATGCGCAGGACACCTGGAAGATAACAAAAAAGCTGACGTGGACGATCGGTGTCCGTGACACCTTCAATTCCAATCCGCTCAATCCGCACGATGAAGTGGCACGTCTTCAGGGATCCTTTTACTCGATTTCACATGATGTGAATCAGCCGCTCAGCGATGCGATTCACACTCACCTTGGGAAGCTCTTCTCTTCGATGCCACTCGCGATCCTTCAGCCGCGGACGGCGATTGCTTGGCAAGTCGAGCCGAAAACCATCCTACGAGCCGGATTCGGTCTTTTTAGCGACATTTTGCCCGGAACGGTTGCGGACCTTATCGGAATGAACCCACCTTACGTGCAGACATTCCAAGGAGGTCTGCTCGGCACAGTGGGCGGAACGGCGATCGCACCGGGAGTCCCGGCCAGCGCGGTGGATGCGACGGTCGCTGCCAATCAGCGATTCAATTCCGGGTTCGCACAGGGACAACTCTCCTGCGCGTCCGCGCTTGCAAACCCGGCTTCCTGTCTGCCTCCGGTCGCGATCACAGCCGTGCCCAGTGGCGAACTTCACGCGCCCTACTTCATGCAGTGGAGCCTGGGAGTCGAACACCAGATCGGCACAACTGCGAGTGTCCAGGCTCAGTACGTGGGCACGCGCGCTGTCAATCAGCCGTACACCACGCAGGTCAATGGCTATCAGACTGTCTGTGAAGGATGCTTTGCTCCCTTTCCATACATGCAACCGACGGACCCGCGTTTCGGCGCAGTCACTCAGTTCTCAACTGGAGCAAACAGCCATTACAACGGGCTGCAACTGACTGCCAATAAGCGAATGGGGCACGGGCTGCAAGGGCAAGTCAACTACACGTGGAGCCATTGTCTGGATACGGTATCGAACGGCGGATTTCTTCAGTTTTCTGCAGGAGGAATCCTGTCGCCTCTGCCGGGTGAACTCGCCCGCGATTATGGCTCTTGCGATTACGACATAAGGCACAATCTCACCGGGCAATACGTGTATTCCCTTCCGCTGAAGGTGCCAAGCCCCTCGCTCGGATATGTGTTGAATGGCTGGC
>JASIEN010000214.1 GCA_030045935.1 Candidatus Sulfotelmatobacter sp. | reverse complement strand
CTTGTTGCGTATGGGGGAGGCGGCAGCTACGGGGGCGACGGAATGCTTGCGCAGGCGGGAATTGGATCGACTGCGCCCGGCGTCGCCGGAGTTTTTGACGGCGACGTCAGCGTCACCGGCAGTCTCTCGAAAAGCTCCGGCTCGTTCAAGATCGATCACCCACTCGACCCAGCCAACAAGTATCTGTATCACTCCTTCGTTGAGTCGCCCGACATGATGAATGTCTACAACGGTAACATTGTGCTCGACGACAAGGGCGAAGCGGTCATCCAGATGCCGGAATGGTTCGGCGTCCTGAACCGCGATTTCCGTTACCAACTCACCTGCATCGGCGGATTCGCGCCGGTTTATGTAGCCGAGGAGATCAACAACAACCAATTCAAGATTGCCGGCGGAAAGCCGGGGCTGAAAATCTCCTGGCAGGTTACCGGCATTCGCCAGGATGCCTGGGCCAACGCCCATCGCATTCCCGTCGAGCAAGAAAAAGAGCCGCGGTTGCGCGGCTTCTATATTCACCCCGAGTTGTACGGCGCACCACCGGAGAAGCAGATCGAGTGGGCACGCCATCCGCAAATGATGAAGCGGATGAAAGAACAGCGAGAGGCACAGCAGGCGCGCATGAATACCGCGCAGTCTCAGACGCGTCAAACATCCTTTGCTGAGAACGCCCCGCAGCGCCCGCCATCGCCTCCCGCCAGTGCGGCGCCGAAAGCGGAAACGCCGTCCATCCCGCCTCCGCCTCCTCACATGAGATCAAGCGCGAACCCAAACGCGCCAGCCGGACCAACCCTTCCGCGCAATTCAGCGGCAGACTCGCCTTCCGAGGTGCATCCGCCGAGTCAGTAAGAAAAGGAAAAACGGGACGTGAGAGGAGAAACTCACATGAAGAACATACGGCAAATCGCAACCGCTGGGTGGTTACTGACACTCGCGCTTTTATTGACAATCGTCACGAGCCGGCCAGTACACGCTCAGGCTTTGACTGTTCTCTACAGCTTCGGAAGCGTGACCGGAGACGCGAGCAATCCCCGGGCAGGTGTGATTCGTGACCCAGCAGGCAACCTCTATGGCACCACTTTCGGCGGCGGGGCTTCCGCCTTGGGAACCGTATTCGAGCTCACTCCGACCACAAGTGGCGCGTGGAACGAAACCATCCTGCATAGTTTCACGGGAGGAATGACGGACGGCGCCAACCCGACCGCGGGTTTGGTTCGGGACTCAGATGGCAACCTGTACGGCACGACTTTCTACGGCGGAGCCTCGAATGAGGGAACGGTTTTCAAGCTTACTCCCGTCGCAGGTGGCGGCTGGACGGAGACCCTCCTCTACAGCTTCTCCGGCGGCGCCGACGGCGCACATCCCTACTTCGGAAGCCTGCTGCTCGCTGGAAGCTATCTGTATGGGACCACATACGAGGGCGGTGACTTGTCGTGCGATGACTCCTCAGGTTGTGGGGTCGTGTTTCGAGTAAGAATCTCAAACGGTGTTGAAACCGTGTTGCACAGTTTTAACTACAACCCGCCCGATCAGAATGACGGTGCGTATCCCTTAGGGGGAGTGATCCGGGACCCAGCCGGCAACCTATACGGCGTTACCAACGGTGGTGGATCAACCGGAGGTGGAGTCGTATTCGAACTTTCGCCGGTAACGGGCGGAGTCTGGACCGAGACCCTGCTCTACACCTTTTCTGACACGACCCCCGACGGAGCGAACTCCTACGCCGGCCTAGTCCGCGATAAGGCAGGCAACCTCTTTGGCACGACCGCGGGTGAGAACCTTATGCCAACGGCAAGCGGAACTGTCTTCGAGGTGGATGCAGCGGATAACGAAACTGTGCTCCATTTCTTTGCCGGCCCTCCCGCGGACGGTGCGAGTCCCAAGTGCAATCTCATCCTGGACGGAAAGGGCAATCTCTACGGCACGACTCCTGGCGGTGGAACTTACAACTCGGGGGTGATCTTCAGGTTGTCTCCAACCGCAAGCGGCTGGCAAGAAACCATTCTTTACAACTTCACCGGAGGTGCCGACGGCTCTGATCCGCAAGGAACCTTGCTCGACTCAGCGGGAAATCTCTACGGCACTACTTACCTGGGCGGCATATCGAGCGGAGTCGTGTTCAAGTTGGCTCCTGAATGAAAGGGATTTTGCGACGGTAATCCGGCAATCGTCAGCCGGACTTGGGCCGCGCAGTCGAGGAGGCTGAAATGTCACCCACAGGAAGACATGCCTTGATTACTGGAAGTTCACGTGGGATCGGAAGAGGTATTGCCTTGAAGCTGTCCGAGATGGGCGTCAAGGTAGCGATCAACTATCGCCAGAATGAGGCTGCGGCTAACGATACGCTTATGAAGGTGCGGGAGCGAGGGTCCGACGGTTTGATCGTTCAGGCCGACGTCTCGCGCCTCGAGGATGTACGTCGGATGTTCAACCAAGTTCAAGCAGCGTTCGGCAGGCTGGATATCTTTGTGAGCAATGCTCTGGGCGAGATCTTTACCTACTATCGGCCTCCCTTGGAACTCACGCCAGAACAGTGGGACAAGGCGGTTGATTCCCAGGCCAAAGCATTCCTCGTGGGAGTCCAGGAGGCGGCCCGCCTTATGGGCAAGGGCGGCAGGATCGTCGCCATCACCTACCGCCCCGGTGGTCTTACTGCCAGTTGGCAGCCGTATTTCGCCCAAGGATCAGCCAAAGCGGCGCTGGATTCGTTGGTTCGCTACTTCGCGGTGGCGCTGGCCAGCCGTGGCATCACCGTGAACGCGATCAGCCCTGGCGTTACCGAAGATAGTGTCTTGAACAGCTTTCCACAGGAGGCGCAGGACGGGATACGTGCCTGGCACCGAGCTGGCTG
>JASIEN010000213.1 GCA_030045935.1 Candidatus Sulfotelmatobacter sp. | reverse complement strand
TTCATTTGCGCTAAAAGTATAACGCGAAGAGGAATGAAGTCGAGCTTCGCTCGACTGGACAGCCGAGGCGGCCGTCCCTACATGTTCCGTGACTCGCAACTCGCTACTACCTTCCCCCAAACCCTGCCGACTGTATCGACTGGCGCGAAATATCTGCCGTTGAAGCGATGCCCTGCATGCGCAGCTTGAAGTCGTCGGCGTTGGAGGCGTTCTCGAGAGCGGTTTCGTAATTGACGAGTCCAGCCTGGAACAAATCCCACAGCGACTGGTCGAATGTCTGCATGCCGTATTGGGATGTGCCGGCAGCGATCGCGTCGCGAATCGACCGCGTCTTCTCAGGAACCAGAATACATTCGCGAATGTAGGCGGTGTTGACCATCACTTCCACGGCAGGCACGCGGCCCTCGGTATCGCAGCGGCGCACAAGGCGCTGGCTGATGATGGCGCGCAATACGGCCGCGAGTTGTAGGCGAATCTGCTTTTGCTCAGGCGGAGGAAAAATCGAAATCACGCGGTTAATGGTTTCAACGGCATCCAACGTATGCAAAGTGGAGAAAACCATGTGGCCGGTTTCGGCGGCATGCAGCGCGGTCGAAATGGTCTCCAGATCGCGCATTTCGCCGACTAGGACTACATCGGGATCCTGACGCAAAGAGGCACGCAACGCGGCACTGAAAGAAGGCGTATCGACGCCAATTTCGCGCTGGTTGACGTAACCTTTTTTGTCGCGATGCAGAAACTCGATGGGGTCTTCGATCGTGATGATGTGTTCGGCGCGGGTGGAATTGACGCGGTCCACCATTGCAGCCAGGGTGGTCGATTTACCAGAGCCGGTTACGCCTGTGACCAGAACCAGCCCGCGTGGCATCTCGCAAATCTGCTCGACAACTTTCGGCAGGAACAATTCATCGAGTGCACGAATTTTAGTGGGGATGACGCGCAGTACCAGTCCCACGTTGCCGCGCTGCTGAAAAATGTTCACACGGAAGCGCCCCAGGCCGGCCACGCCATAGGCCATGTCGATTTCCGTGGTCTCTTTGAATTTTTGCTTCTGCCGCGCCGACATCATGCTGAAGGCCATGTTCAGCATGTCTTCGGCGCTTACGCGCGGCTGGTCGGTCAGCGGAGCCAGTTCGCCGTCGACACGAAGATGCGGGTAATTTCCTACCTTCAGGTGCAAGTCAGAGGCGCGGCGTTCCGTGGCAATACGCAGCAGATCGTCAATATTCATCGGAGAAATGTCCGGGGAGGCGCAGGCCTCCAAGCTCTCCGTATGATGAACGGAAACGTAATGCTGACCAAGATGACCTAGGTAACGGCTCGTCGCGGAAAACGGGCAGGAGCTTAGGTTTAGTTCAGAGTCTCAACTGGGGTGACTCCTTCCGTGTGGGCGGGCACTCCGGCCCGCGAAAAGCATCGGAAAACGCCGAAAGCCGCGGACAAGAGTGTCCGCGCCACACAACAATTACCGCGAATTGCCAGCAACTTCATTCTTGAAAACCTTGCCGTCTTTCATAACGAAGCGTACATCCTCGAGCACCTTAACATCGCGCAACGGATCGCCATCGACCGCAACGATATCGGCATAAGCTCCTGGAGCGACAACGCCCAGCTGGCCAGGCATATCCAGTAGCGCGGCAGCACGAGAGGTCGCGCTCTGAATGGCATCCATCGGTGACATGCCCAAATCTGTCATGCGTGAGAACTCCTGCGCGATCGGCTCACTCCACGGGATTCCACCCATGTCGGTGCCGAAAGCAATTTTCACTCCCGCCTGCATTGCCTTCTTAAAGGACGGCTCGTGCACCGCGACGCGCAAGCGATCGCGCTTGCCCGCAGGCGTGTCAGCCGGGGCCCAATCGTGATAGTAAGCACTAAGGGTCGGCACCAGCCACGTGCCCTGCCTGACCATCTGGGCGATAGCCGCGTCATCCAGGTCAAGGCCGTGCTCGATCGTGTCGCATCCGCCGTCGAGTGCGCGATGTAGGCCGATGCCACCGTAAGCGTGACAAGCGACCTTCTTTCCCCAACCGTGTGTTTCATCAACGACAGCGCGAAGCTCTTCGACAGTCAACGTGGGCTGGGAAACAAGTTCTCCGTTCCTGCCCACCCACGATCGATGCGTCATATAAACCTTGATCCAATCCGCGCCATGGTCGAGTTGCTCGCGTGCGGCTTTGCGTGCTTCGACGGGGCCGTCGACGATCTGCGCTCCCTTCGGCATGTCGAGTTCGGGGGCATAGCCTTCCAGCATGTACCCGCCAGTGGTTGAAATTGCGCGCGTAGCAACGAATAACCTCGGCCCCGGAATGTAGCCCTTTTCAATCGCTTCCTTAATGCCCACATCGCCGTATCCGGCGCCCTCGGTCTCGACGTCGCGCAGCGTTGTGAAACCTTGCTCGAGCGCGCGGCGCACGGAAACCGTGGCTCGTGCCGCACGCAACGCCAAGGGCGCATTGAGAATGTTGGCATCGTATCCGCCCTGCGCGGGATCTTCACCCTGCAGGAAGATGTGGGTGTGGCAGTCAATCAAGCCCGGCAGGACCGTGGTTTTCGACAAATCGATCACTTTCGTGCCGGTCGGAATCTTTGCCCCGGCAGCGTCGCTTACGCTCTCAATGCGATTACCGCGGATGACGATGACCTGGTTTGTTTTCGGCGTAGCGGACTTTCCATCAATCAAAACGCCGGCATGAATGGCCACGACACCTCCCGCCTCTTGTGTGGCGGGACTAAGGTTCTGCTGCGCGGCAGCCCACATTGCAAAGGTACTCACACATACGAGAAAAGGCATGCTGTGGGAATGGTTCACGTGTGTTCTCCGATGTAACTCTTCCTAGAAAGTCGGAATTCTACTCCGACCCGTGCCCTGTAGTTCAAGCGCAGGCTTTGTACCGTGAACTGAGAAAGACTCTGGTGTTCAATCTCGCTGCTGATACTGCTCTCACTGGTCTACCGCGCTGCCACGTTTAGCAGCCAGCGTATCCGAGTGCCAACAGCCGCCGACTCGCGCAACCCGCCTGCTTACAGCCACTTCTAATCATTCATGAAAATAATCCGATGAATAAACAATAGTCACTTGCGTTCGCGCCGTAACTGCGGTAACTAGGTAGCTCAAACGCAGGAAACGCCGTGCGCAACACGGCTTTGCAGATTGGGGTTGGAAGAAACAGAAATCATTTTCAGGAGCCTCAAAGAAAAATGATTCCCGAATCGCACCCACTGTGCCAGCTTTTTCAGGAATTGGTGGGACGCCACTACGCCGAAGAAATTGGCATCCGCGATCCGCAGGTGGTCGCATATGTGGCACATCTGCTGACTGAATTCTGCGAGACCGATCAGTTGTTCAAGATTCGCGATGCCGCCAATCGTCCGCTGAGCGATGTCGGCGAGATGTTGCTGGAATCCGATCCCGTGTACGGCCCCGCGCCATCCTTCGACCGCGAGCGGCAGGTGCGCAAGCACATCGGCGACTACGCCCTGTTCTTCACCGGCATGTTTCCCGAGAGCATTAATCACTTCCGCTTGCGCCGCAATCGCCTGGAAAATTTTATCGAGTGGGTGAAAGCAGGGAAGGAAAGCTACTACATCGTTTCAAAATTCGAGCACTTCGAGTATGCGAATGTGGCGCCCATGTTCGCCAAGATGGCGAAGGAATTTGAAGGCTGCGTCTACGGGCTGAATATGGTGAAGAACGACCTTCAAGAAATGCAGCACCCCATCGTCAGAAGCGCCGGCGAACTGCTGATGTAGCTGTTCTGACTGAGAATGCGCATCCGTCGCTGAGGGTTCGGGCTCACTCCTTGACACCATTTTCCCACGCCTTTATTCTTAACTCTTGCTCCTTGCAGCACTTGCGCCTTCCTGGCGTGCTCCGCGGGCCTAATGGCGACGGATGGTGCGCGGAGGTTTCTGATGTTTTTCGAAATCAAAGACCTGGAACTTCATCCCGTTGATTTTGCGGAGAAGACTGATCCGGGTGTGATCGATTTGGGGCCGGAATACCGCCAGCGCGCTCCTATCGAGAGCAGTGGCCGCGCCCAACTGGTCGAAGAGCATCACGGCAAGCACCAGATTATTAAGGACATACGCATCAAAGGTAGTCTGGCGACCAGCCTGGAGATAAGTTGTGCGCGCTGCCTCGATCCGGTCACCCAGAAGTTGACCCGGGAGTTCGATCTGCTTTATCGCCCCTTGGGTGCAGACTCCGGTCGCGACGAAATGTCAGTGACCGATGCGGAGGCTGAGATCAGCTATTATGAAGGCGACGGAGTTGCGCTCGAAGATGTGCTTCGCGAGCAGGTCCTGTTGGCCGTTCCGGTAAAAGTAATCTGCCGCGAGAATTGCAAGGGATTGTGCCCCCACTGTGGCAAGAATTGGAATCAGGAGGAATGCTTGTGCGCCGCTGAGCAGGAGCAACCTCGCTGGGCGGCGCTGAAAGAAATTAGAGGAAAGCTGGCGCGCTGAGGCGGACTGCGGTCACAGGTGAACGCCCGGTGGCGTTGCGATTTGCGAAGAAAGGCGATCTCACCTATACGCGAGATCCCTCGCCCCGCTGGTGAAAGCGCGGCGCTTACGGGATGACGCCATCGTCAGAGAGAGATATTTACAGCTAAGAGGAATCATAAAATGCCCAATCCGAAACGCAGACATTCACAAAGACGCACATCTACCCGCCGGGCGCATGACGCTCTGACCAGCCACTCGCTGTCGGAATGCCCCAACTGCCACGAACGAAAAATGCCGCACCGCGCTTGTGTGAAGTGCGGATACTATAAAGGCCGGGAAGTTGTAGCCGTCGAGGAAGCCAGCTAATTCTGCACCATGCCTAGCGTGATCGCGCTGGATGCGATGGGTTCGGATCGGGCGCCTAAGCCTGAAGTCGAAGGGGCAATTCATGCTGCGCGCAGTTACGGAGTGCGCGTGCTTCTGGTCGGCCCCGAAAGCACGCTCAAAGCAGAGTTGCAGCGTCATCCTTCGGCTTTGCGCCTGCCGATCGAGATCGCACATGCGAGCCAAGTCATCACGATGGAGGATAAGGCGGCCCAGGCGGTGCGCGCCAAGCGCGACTCCTCCATGCGGGTGGGATTGCGGTTGGTACGCGAGGGTCGAGCGGCCGGCTTTGTGACCGCGGGCAATACTGGCGCGGCGATGGCGACAGCGAAGATGGTGCTGGGCGCGCTGCAAGGAGTCGATCGCCCCGCACTGGCAGCCGTACTTCCAAGCGCTGCCGGAACCGCTGCGATTTTGCTCGATGTCGGCGCCAACGTCGACTGCAAGCCGCACAATCTCGAACAATTTGCGGTGATGGGAGAGATTTATTTTCGCGCCATGTTCGGACATACAGCCGCGGGTTCGAGCCGAGCCTTTGGCTGGGCCACGCATGGGCCGCGTGTCGGATTGCTCTCTATCGGCGAGGAAGAAGGCAAGGGCAACGAGCTGACGCGTGAATCATTTCAGCTTTTGAAACAGTTACCCCTGAACTTCGTGGGCAACGTCGAGGGTCGTGACTTGTTCAACAGCCACGTCGACGTGATCGTTACCGACGGATTCGTCGGCAACGTTGCGCTGAAAACTTCGGAAGGCGCGGCGCGGCTGATTCGAGCCGTGCTCAAGGA
>JASIEN010000212.1 GCA_030045935.1 Candidatus Sulfotelmatobacter sp. | reverse complement strand
CTATGGCGAGCAAGAAAATTGTAATCATCGGCGCGGGGCCGACCGGATTGGGTGCGGCTTACCGTCTTCACGAATTGGGCTATCAGAACTGGGTGCTGTATGAGAAGTCTGACGATGTCGGCGGCCATGCGACCTCCCACGTGGATAAACATGGCTTTGTGTGGGACGAGGGTGGCCACGTTATTTTTTCGCATTATCCCTATTTCGACAAACTTATCGATAAGGTATTCGTATCCCATTCCAACACTAGGCCGGGATGGCGCGCTCGAGACATTGCAGCCAGCATTGCTCGAAAAAGGAATTTATTCGCGCGGGCGTTTTGGCGCGTGGCGTTACGAAATCGGAAATATGGACCATTCCGTATTGATGGGAGTGGAAGCGGTCAATCACATTCTCGCCGGAGAGCCGGAACTGGTATTTCAAAGCGCCTGAGAGCTGATTTCCAGGGGATTTCAAGGGAAATCACACGGCTTACGCTTGGAATGTGCTGGTAAAATATGGTGTTTGTCGCGTGCTAAGAACGGCTTTGGGCGCGGCAATCGGGACGGCCGGCCGATACGAAGAAGACGAATTCGGGAATCAAAAAAGGGGATAACGGGGCGAGAATGAAGCGACACTTGGTTTCCGGAGTCAAAAAAGCATTCGGGCTGAATTATCCGGGCCGCACTCTTGTAATTCTGCCCGATGATGTTTTCCTGGCTTCATTTCCTAAATCCGGGAATACATGGTCCCGGTTTCTTCTGGCCAACTTGTTGTATCCGAAGCAGCCTGCGACCTTCGCAAACATTCACCGCTTGATCCCCGAACCGGCCAGCACCACCAAGCGGGATTTCAGCCGCATGCCCCGGCCACGCATTATCAAGAGCCACGAGTGCTTTGATCCGCGTTATCCGCGCGTGATTTACATCGTCCGCGACCCGCGTGACGTCGCCGTCTCGCAGTACCATTACCACCGCAAACTCAAGAAGATCGGCGATGATTCGCCGATTGAAACCTTTGTGACTCGCTTCCTTGCGGGCGAAACCTGTCCGCACGGGTCGTGGGGAGAAAACGTGGTGACCTGGCTGGCTACTCGCGAAGGCGACCCACGGTTCCTGCTTTTGCGCTATGAGGATATGGTTGCCGATACTGCTGGCGAACTCACAAGAATTGCAGGCTTTTTGGGCATTTCCGCCGGAGCGGAGCAAATTGCCCTGGCGGTGGAGCGCAGCTCTGTGGCACAGATGCGGAAACTCGAGCAGTCGCAGACGGACGATTGTTCGCTCACTAAAGGTTCGCGAAAGGATCTTTCCTTCGTGCGTGCTGCTAGTTCGGGGGGTTGGCGCTCAGAATTGCCCGAATCATTGGTCGCCAGGATTGAAGCCGCCTGGGGACCGCTAATGCGGCATTTGGGATACGAGTTAACTTCACAAGTTCGTTCGGAAGCGCGGGATTACGAGGTTCTGGGAATTCTTAGCACTCCACGATGATCGCTGCGTTAACAACACCGGATACATAGAACCTAACTGTGCTCGCTCAAATCCAATACGCAGTAAAGTACGCCCTGGGGTTGGACCGCGCTGGGAGAAACTACACCGTCTATCCCGATGATACCTTTCTTGTGTCCTACCCGAAGTCCGGCAACACCTGGGTGCGTTTCCTTCTTGCGAACCTGCTGCACCCGGAAGAAACCGTGGGTTTTAACAACATCAATCGACTGCTTCCAGCGCCTGGGGTCTCCTCAAAGCGGTTCTTGCGAAACCTGCCTCGGCCGCGCATTTTGAAAAGCCATGAACCTTTTGATGTCCGCTTCAGGATGGTCATCTATCTCGTGCGCGATCCGCGGGATGTTGCCGTGTCCGAATACCATTTCGACTTGAAGAAGCGGTATATCGATCCCACACTCTCTCTGGAGGATTTTGTCCATCGGTTCATCGCAGGCCAGACCGCGGGGTACGGCTCCTGGTGGGAGCACGCAGCCGGATGGATCGCTGCAAGACATGGCAATCCGGCTTTTCTTTTGGTGCGCTATGAGGACCTGCTCACCGATTCGATTGCTGAAACCGCCAGAATTGCGGAATTCCTGGGAATTCACGCGGGCGACGAACGCCTGAAGGCTGCCGTTGAGAGGAGTTCGGCCGATCGCATGCGGAACCTCGAAAAACAACAGGCCGACCATTGGACCGGAACCCGGAATACGCGGCCGGATATACCGTTTGTCCGCGCGGCCGCTTCTGGCGGATGGAAACAAGCCCTGCCGGTGCGATCAGTGGAAGAAATTGAAGTTGCGTGGACCCCCCTCCTGAATTTTCTTGGCTATGAACTGCTAAGCCACCAGTTGGACGCCACGGCCATGCCGGCATGGATAAAGACCAGCCAGCCGTTTTGATGTAACCAGTAACTAAGCGTCACTTCAAAAACGATAGGCAGGAAGAACTGTCTCCGGGAATGCAGAAGATCGACAAACAGCAGATCATCAGGAACGTCTCTTCCAGTTGGTTCGCTCTGGGAGTCAACGTTGCCGTCGGCATTTTTCTTTCCCCGTTCATACTGCACCGGCTGGGTGATACTGCATTTGGTATCTGGGTGCTTATTTTCTCGGTCACCGGATATTACGGATTGTTCGATCTCGGCATCCGGTCGTCCATTGTGCGTTATGTCTCGAAATTCACCGCTACCGACGAACGTGAAGAACTGGCGAAGCTGATCAACACGAGCCTTTTCACCTATAGCTGCACGGGCTTATTGAGCTTCCTGGTGACGCTGGTTGTGGCTTCGCAGGTCGACAGGATATTCCATATTCCGCCAGCATTCCATTCCACCGCCCGCTGGCTGTTATTGATGGTTGGGACGTCGGTGGCGGTCGGATTTCCAGCGGGCATCTTCAGCGGATTTCTCGAGGGCTTACAGGACTTCTTCATTAACAATTGGACGAACGTAGTTTCAACCCTGGTCAGGGCGGCGCTGATCGTGGTCGCCCTGAAACATGGGTATGGGTTGCTGACGATCGCCCTGATCACGGTGGTTCTGCCCTTTCTTGCTTCCATTTTGCGCGGATACCTGGCGCTGCGCCTATGCCCAGTGCCCTTCGGACTGAAATATGTAGATCGCGCGATGTTTCGGCAGATAGCCAATTACAGTGGCGTCACGTTCATGATCATGGTCGCCGGCCGACTTAAATTCAAGACGGACGAAATTGTCATTGGCACGTTCATGTCGGCTGCGGCGATTACATATTTCAATATAGGGGCGCGCATTGTGGACTATGCAGGCCAGGTGGTCACGGCGCTTTCGCAGATCTTCGCGCCCATGTCGAGCCAATCGGATGCGTGGGGCAATATGGTCCGCATGCGCAAGATATTTCTTGTGGGTAACCGGGTATGCGGGTTCACGATTTTTCCGGTGTGCGTCATCCTGCTAATCCTCGGCAAGTCAGTCATCGAGGTTTGGGTGGGAAAGAAATACATCGCCACCAGCTATCCGGTGCTGGTCATCATGATTCTGTGCAGCACATTGTGGTGGGCCCAGGGAGCCTCGGGGCGAATTTTATTCGGAATGTCGAAGCACGGAACCTGGGCGGTGGTAACCATGGTCGAAGGCATTTCGAACCTAATCCTGAGCATCATCCTTGTCCGCCCTTACGGAATTATCGGAGACGCCCTGGGAACCGCGATCCCCTTGACCTGCAGCATGCTTTTTTTCATGCCGCAACATCTCTGCAAGAAACTTAATGTTCGTTTACTGACTTTTGTTCGCGAATCCTATGCTTTGCCCTTTATCTTGTGCTTGCCTCTGACGGCTGTACTGCTGCTGATGCGGCGTTGGTTCATCCCCCATAACTATCGCCAATTGGGACTGCAACTATTTATTGGTATGGTGGTGTACGGAGCCGGGCTCGCCTGGATTGCGTTGACCAACCGTGCACTTCGGGTGAAAGAGTCTTCCGTGAAGGGTGCCTCCGCCGAGGCGGTGGGGCTTGCTGTTTCCGCTCCCGAGGAAATTTACCAGCAGGATGCTTAATTACCTGCACTCAAACGTGTCATGCTGATGCCGTATAGTCCGGCTGCCTGCACCACAATGCCCTGAGAAACAGAAGTAATCGCTTCGGAAGTGATAACGATCTCATAAATCGGTTTTTCGCTCTCGTATTGTCCCACAGAAGCTACCGCCCAATTTCCAGTCTCACCTTGTGCGGCAGGAAACCGCGGCCTTCAAATCGATTTATGAAATGAGTTGAAACATTCGAACCCGCTTAGATTCAAGTTCTCAGCTGGCGCACTCTTTCGTGTACTGTCCTTCGATTCCAAAGAGGCGTGTACCTTTATGGCTAATAGGTCCCACCCTTTAGTGATCTCGACCCTCCCTCCGGAACTTTCTACAGTCAAGGCCGAAGTGCGGATGAAGAATTCGAAACCCCAGAGGCAACCGAGGTCACGCAATGGCATTGATATCCCCCAACTTTCGGCCAGCATCGGGAAAATCTTCTCAACTCCATAAGGCGATAATCGCGTTTTCGTTGATTTGCGCCGTCGCATTCTTTGAGACAGCGTGTTCCACAGGGATGGGATTGTCCAGTACCCAAGTCGCGAACCTGTCAGGGCAGGATCCGACCATCTCCCTAACTCCCACCAGTGCCACACTGGCACCCTCGGCCAAACAGCAATTCACAGCGACCATTGAAGGTTCCAGCAACACCGCGGTCACGTGGTCTGCTTCGGCAGGTTCGATTACGAACACAGGTCTTTATACCGCTCCGGCAACCCCAACCGCTTCAGTGGTAGTAATGGCGACTAGCGTGGCGAATCGCAGCGAGTCGGGGAAAAGTCAGCTCACTATCAAAGTTCTGCCACTGACGATTCAAACGTCAACCTTGAGCGCGGCCGTAGCCAACACCCCTTATGACGCGAGTATCTCTGCCAGCGGAGGAACTCCGCCCTACAACTGGACAATTTCGAGCGGGTCGTTGCCAACTGGAATCCAACTGCAAGGCTCCTCTGGAGTACTGGCGGGAACAACGAGTCAGTCCGGAGAGTATTCGTTCGCCGCAAAAGTCACTGATGCGGCCTCGCATTCTGCCGTGCAATCGTTCGGGCTGCAGGTTTCGGCAGGTGCGGGTTGTGGCAATTACGACGGGCCTGCCGAGTTGCCCTGCGTCTACCTGCAGACGACAATGGCTGACACTCCAGCGCCCGGCCCCACTGTTACCGTGCCTGCCGGTGGGGACCTGCAAGCAGCACTGAACAATGCGAACTGCGGAGATACGATCGCCATTCAGGCCGGCGCGACGTTTTCCGGGCTGTATACCTTTCCCGCCAAGCAATGCGATGACCAAAACTGGATCATTGTGCGCACCACCACTCCCGATGCCAGCTTGCCGCCGGAAGGCACGCGCATGACGCCTTGCTACGCCGGGGTGGCGTCTTTGCCGGGAAGACCCCCGTTTGCCTGCCCGGCCCCGCAGAAGCTGCTGGCGACCATAACGTACCCGGGCGGGGCGAGCGGCCCGATTGTTTTCGCCAATGGCGCCAACCACTATCGCCTGCTTGGACTGGAGGTGACCCGCGCGGCCGACGGCAAGGCTGTAATTGGCCTCATCACGCGGGCATTGGATGCTTCCATCAGCCAGATCGTGTTGGACCGGCTCTATATTCATGGCACACCTACGGATGAAACTCGACGGGGAGTGGATTTGAGCGGTGCCACCAGCATGGCGGTCCAGGACTCCTACATCTCCGAGTTCCACTGCAACGTAAATGGTGACTGCACCGATTCGCAAGCGGTGAGCGGCGGAGGTGGCAACCAGACCAGCGGACCGTGGAAGATCGACGATAACTTTTTGGAAGCTGCGGGCGAAAATATCCTGTTCGGCGGATCCGCGGCCACCCAGACTCCGGCTGACATCGAGATTCGCTTCAACCATTTTTTCAAACCCATGTTCTGGATGGAGGGCCAGCCCGGTTTCAAGCCCCCGGCTTTCGTTGTGAAAAATCACTTCGAGATGAAGAACGCGCAGCGCGTTCTGTTCGATTCGAATATCGCGGAGAATACGTGGGGCGGGTTCACCCAACACGGCTTTTCAATCCTGTTCAATGCCTCGAACCAGGACCAGAACGGCGTCAGCGTCTGCCCCATCTGCCAGGTGACAAATATCACGGTCCGGTACTCGACCATCAGCCATGTAGGCGGGGTGTTCGTCGTGGATACAGGGCTCTCCGATTCTGGTGGCGCACCGCTCGCAGGAAACAGTTACAGCATTCATGACGTGATCGCAGACGATATCAACGCCCAGACCTATACCGGTCACGGCACTTTCGTGCAGGTGGGTTCGCTCGTGCAGCCACGCCTGCACGACGTTGAGATCAACCACGTCACCGCTTTTCCACCTCATACTCTTCTCAACGTCGGCGCTCTAAATACCGTAAAAATTCCAGGATTCATTTTTAGCAATAGCATTGTCACTGCCGGAGATTATTCGGTCTGGTCCACCGGACACTACGGAGCAGCCGACTGCGCTCACACCTACCCAGCGTTGAAGATAATCAACCAGTGCTTCTCGAATTACGTTTTCTCGCCTAATGCGATCCTGGCAGCTCCATACGGGTCGCCCTCCTGGCCAAGCGGCAACTTTTTCTACTCCACGGAGGCCATTGAATTCGTGAACTACAACGGTGGAAACGGCGGCGATTACAACCTGCTGTCGTCGAGTCCGGCGATAGGCGCAGCCAGCGATGGGACCAATCTGGGGGCAAACGTACCGGCTGTTCTCAGCGCCATCAACGGCGTACAGTAGCTACACGTCAAGCTTGCTAAGGAAAGACCGGAGTT
>JASIEN010000211.1 GCA_030045935.1 Candidatus Sulfotelmatobacter sp. | reverse complement strand
GCGGATTTACGCGGACAAAATCATTTCACCACGGAGACACAGAGTCACGGAGAAAACAAATGCATAGATCCTTCGCTTCGCTCAGGATGACAGAACGAGCGTTGTCTGCGCCTCCGTGAGCCCGTCGTAAATTATGCGTTGATCGCAATCCCATACACGCTATTTGCTGCGTCGAGCATGGCTTCTGACAGCGTCGGGTGCGCGTGGATGGTCCACATCAAATCCTCGACCGTGGCTTCGAGTTCCATGGCGGCGACGGCTTCGGCGATCAGCTCGGTTGCCTGAGGGCCAATGATGTGCACTCCCAGAATTTCGCCGTAGTCGGCGTCGCTGATAATTTTGATAAAGCCTTCGTGCTGGCCGACGATGGACGCGCGCGAATTCGCGGTAAACGGGAACTTGCCAATCTTTATGTTGTATCCGGCTTCGCGGGCCCTGGATTCGGTGAGGCCAACGCTGCCGATTTCCGGATGGCAATAAGTACAGCCGGGAATGTGCTCTGGATTGATCGGCTTACCGGGCTTGCCGGCAATTTTTGCGACGGCGCAGATCGCTTCCATCGCTCCGACGTGCGCCAACTGGGGCGTACCGAGCACGATATCGCCGACGGCGTAGATGCCGGGTTCCTCGGTCTGCATCCAGGAATCGGTTTTGATGAATTCACGCTCGGGCTTGATTTTGGTGCGCTCCAGGCCGATGTTGGCGGTGCGCGGCTTGCGGCCGATGGCGATCAGGATTTTCTCGGCTTCGATTTTCTGCTGCTTGCCATCGACAGTGATGGTGACGGCGACTCCGGATTTTGTTTTATCGACCTTGTCGACCTTGGCGCTGGTATGAAAATTGATGCCGCGCTTCCGGAAGGCGCGGGCCAGTTCTTTTGAAACTTCTTCGTCTTCGACGGGAACGAGCCGCGGCAGCATTTCAATGATCGTGACTTCGCAATCGAAGGAGCGATAGATAGATGCGAACTCGACGCCCACTGCGCCTGCTCCCACGATCACCAGCGATTTCGGAATTTCTTTCAGGCTGAGAATTTCGATGTTGGTGAGAACGCGATCTCCAGCTTCAAGGCCGGGAATCATGCGGGCTTCGGAGCCCGTGGCGAGAATGATGTTTTTCGCTTTGATATGGCTGGCTTTGTTGTCATTGACGACTTCGATGGTGAACACGCCGTTCTGCGCGCCGCCGGTGAGCTTACCGTATCCACGGATGGTCTCGACCTTATTTTTCTTCATCAGAAATTCGAGGCCTTTGGCGTGCTTGGTGACGATTTTCTGTTTGCGGTCCTGAATCGTGGCCCAGTTCAGCTTGCGCGCGTCGACGCCTTCGATGCCGAATTCTTTGGCGTCTTTCAGATGGTCCCAAAGTTCGGCATTGAACAGCAGCGCTTTCGTCGGGATGCAGCCGACGTGCAGGCAGGTGCCGCCGAGGACATTATCTTTTTCGATCAGCGCGGTTTTCAGGCCCCATTGGCCAGCGCGGATGGCGGCGGTGTATCCGGCAGGGCCGCTGCCGATGATGGCGAGATCGTACGTGGTTTCGGGCAAAATGGTACTCCTTACTTCGTTCCTCTTTAAAACGGTTATGAGCGCAACGGGTGCTCTCTAGTCAGTACAGATGACGGTGGGCAAACGTTTGATTCTAGCACCGCGCCCTCACCCCACCATGTGCGTGTTACACTCGCTCGATTTAGCGGCCAGGTTTCACACCTACGGCGACTGTATTTTGGGGGCCTTATGAGAGAGTGTTTACTTACGCTGATGTACGTCGCTTTGCTTTGTACTTCTTTGGTGTGTCAGGAGCCATCCCAGCAAACACCGGCATTCCAGGCTGTTCCGGAACTACCCTACAAAGCAGTCAGTAACTTCTTCAAGTTTCCGGAAGGCATGAGCTCAGGGGAAAGCTCCGCTGTGGCGGTGAATTCAAAGGGCCACATCTTTTTATTCCAGCGCGTGAAGCCCATGCTCGCTGAATACGACGAGCATGGGGCGTTCATTCGCAGCATCGGCGAAGGATTATTTACGCACCCACACGGTCTTCGAATCGACGCCGAAGACAATCTTTGGACGACGGACGACGGCAACCATCTGGTGTTGAAGATCGATCCTTCAGGAAAGGTGTTGCTGGTCTTAGGAAGGATCAACACTGCGGCAGAAGCGGATTGGCTTTTCAATCGGCCGGCCGACGTGGCTTTTGCGAAAAATGGCGATGTTTATGTGGCGGATGGGTACGGCAACTCGCGAATTGTGAAGTTTGATCGCGACGGCAATTTCATCAAAGCATGGGGCAAGTATGGGTCAGGGACGGGAGAGTTCGACCTGCCGCATACGGTCGTAGTCGATAGAGAAGGGCGTGTTTATGTTGGCGATCGGGAAAATCAGCGCATACAGATTTTTGACGCTGACGGGAAGTTTCTAAGGCAATGGACGAACATTGGCTACCCATATGGTCTTGTGATCACGCCCGATCAGCATGTGTGGATGGCCGACGGCGGGTACGACCGGATTGTGGAGTTGGATCAGGAAGGCCGGATCCTCGGCGCGTTCGGAGAGCCTGGGCACAAGCCCGGACAGATGGCATGGGCACATTTTATTGCCGTTGGACCGGATCAAACCATTTATCTCGCCGATGTTTTGAATTGGAGATTCCAGGTGTTTGTGCGCGCAGAATCGGCGGAAAAGCGGCTGACCAGCTACATCCCGTCGAAGCGGATGTTTTGGGGCTCCACGCCAAGCGTGGGATGGTTCTCCAAGCAATCAGAAATACCGATGAAGTGAGGCAGGGAGAGCACGAGGTCCTTCGACTGCAAAAAAGCCCCGCAGGCGTGGGGCTTTTTCTTCGCTCAGGATGACGAGAAGGACAGGAACTGTCTAATTCCCTTCGTTGCTGGCGCGTTTCCAGCTAATCAGCTCGCCGATGGTTGAGCTGGTGCTCGAAACCGGCTGCTTGTAGGCTTCGACTTCGGAGCGCGAGGCCTCTTCGCCGACCGCGCGGATGCTGAGTCCAACCTTCTTTTCTTCCGGACTCATCTTGATGATTTTGAAGTCGTGCTCGAGGCCGGGTTCGAGATGCACCGGCTGGCCCTTATCGTCGACGGCTTCCGACTTGTGGCAGAGACCTTCGACGCCATCGGCAATTTCGACAAACGCGCCGAATGCCGCGACCCGCAAGACTTTCCCGTGGACGACATCGCCAACGTGATGGGCCGCGAAAAAGGATTCCCAAACATCGGGTTGCAGCTGCTTGACGCCCAGCGACAGCCGTCGTTTGTCGGGTTCGATCGCGAGAACAATAGCTTTCACCCGGTCACCCTTCTTCAATACTTCCG
>JASIEN010000210.1 GCA_030045935.1 Candidatus Sulfotelmatobacter sp. | reverse complement strand
TGCCCCAAAGATGGTGGAGTTCTCTACGCCCGCTACGATCTCGCCGCCATCAAGCAAACCTTTACACCCGCATCACTCCTGCCCCTTGGCCCTACCATGTGGCGTTACGATGCTGTTCTCCCCGAAACAACACCGGTCTCTCTCGGCGAAGGCTTCACTCCCATGCTGCGCAGCCGCGAATTCCCCAATGTATTCATCAAAGACGAGGGCCTGAACCCAACCGGCTCCTTCAAGGCTCGCGGACTTTCCGCCGCTGTCACCATGGCCCGCCGCTTCGGCCTGAAAAAGCTTGCTATCCCATCCGCCGGAAATGCTGCCAGCGCCCTTGCTGCATACGCCTCCGTTGCCGGCATCGAAGCCCACATCTTCATGCCGAAAGACGTGCCTCTCGCCAACCGGGTCGAATGCGATTACTACGGCGCATACGTCACGCTGGTCGACGGCCTGATCTCCGATTGTGCCCGCAAAATTGCGGAGCTGAAGGAGAAACCCGAGTGGTCCCGCGATGGCTGGTTCGACGTCTCGACGACAAAAGAGCCTTACCGCGTCGAGGGCAAAAAAACCATGGGCTACGAAGTCGCTGAGCAACTCGGATGGAAACTCCCCGACGGCATCATCTATCCCACCGGCGGCGGCGTCGGCCTGCTCGGCATGTGGAAGGCGTTCGACGAAATGGAAGAATTAGGTTTTATTAGCTCCGAGCGCCCGTGCATGATCAGCGTGCAATCTGCGGGATGCGCCCCCGTTGTTAAAGCCTGGGATGAAGGACGCGACGCCGTCGAAACGTGGAGTAACGCTTCAACTCTTGCCGCCGGCCTGCGCGTCCCCAAACCATACGCCGATTATCTGATTCTCGACATTCTGAAAAAAAGCGGCGGCCTCGCCCTCGCCGTCACCGACGCCGAGATTCTCGACGCAGCGCGGCGCTGGGCGAAAGTCGAAGGCATCTTTGCCGCCCCCGAAGGCGCTGCGTCTCTCGCCGCCTATCGCAAGCTTCTCGCCAGCGAATTTTTCACTCCCGATGACACGGTTGTTCTGTTCAACACCGGCTCGGGACTGAAGTATCTCGATGTGCTGGATACTCACGATCTGGGGCGAGCCGCCACGCCAGCGTCGCGTGCGATCGGAGGGATTATTGGGCCTTATTGAGATGGTTTGTATTGGAGTGCTCTTTCCCCGAGTGGAGTAGGTGAGGAATTGTCTACTTACTTACTCGGCACCGGCGTTACTTTTGGTGTTGTTTCAAAATCCTTCGCCAAACCTCCGAGCACCAGTGGCCCGATCGCCGTAAACACGATGCCGCGCGCGTCTGCGCGCGGGTCGGGAGTATCTTTATCCACCGTTTCCCACTGATGATGGTGCACGTCATAGTCAAATGTGAGCGTCGACACTTCCGATGGTTGGCCATCGTATGCTACGCCGTTATACCCATGTGGCATCGCTGTTCCGCCTGAGAAAACGACTTTATGCTCATGGTCGGACCCGCCGCTCGCCATGGCAAATCGGGCTTTACCCGGATGCGCAGGCAGCTTGCTCCATTCGATCTTGTTCGGATTCTTATGATCGATCTTTCCCAGCCAACACTCGTCTGACGCCACGTAGTGCGGCCCGCCAGAAGGCCCGGATTTCGCTCCGTCAACGATTACGATATTCTCGTCGGCGATGCCGCCCGCGAGGCCAAACACCGGGGTTCCGGGAAACGGAGTCGCCTGACTCCAGTTGTCAGTTTGTGCGTCATAAACCTGCACGCTGTTAACGGGGCTGTTGCTTGAGCGCCCGCCAATTAAATAGATGTATCGATTATGCGTGCTGCCGATGACCGCACTGTCAACGGCCACCGGCATGTCTTTGCTTCGGAACCATTTACGACTTTGCGGCTCAAAGACATTTACGTCCGCCACGTCAATTTCCTTGCCCTCGCCGTCGACCATGTATCCGCCCATCAGGAATACGGCGTCCCTGACGCCAATCGCCGCCGCGCCAAGGCGACCGACTGTTCCTGGCACCTGATGCCCTACCGTCCACTTCGGATGAGTGAGATTCAGTACATACATCTGATTGGTGATGTCGTCCCACGTCTTGCGCGGGCCGACACCCATCATTGAATAGATTTCAAGACCGCCCCTGATGCTGGCCACGGCATTGCTCGAAACCGCAAACGGCATGGAAGGAATTTCGTTCTTTGCTTTCTCGGCCCCGAGCAAGAGCGCGCTGCTTGTTAACACGGCGAGGAGCGAAGAGAGTTTCTTCATTCGAGAGATATTATCGTAGCTGGCGGAAATCGCATTGCGCGACTACCTGCCGGTCAATCGCCGCGCAATCTTGCAGTACAGCTCAATCGCCTCAATCAATTCTTTCTTTTCTATGAACTCGCCCTCGGTATGGGCAACGTGAATCGAACCGGGCCCCATCAGCAGCGGCTCGCCCCAATTCGTCAGACGCGGAATATCGGTAGTGAACGCGGCAATCATGGTGGGTAATCCGTCGACGGTGCGCAGGCGAACAAAGGGGAGCTCCAGCGGAAATTCGATTTTCACATCCTTGCCCGCCGCCGCAACGATGTCGCGCCGCAGATCCTCAGTCGGCCCGATCAGGCGATACACGAGATCCGCGTGAGCTCGATCCGCAATCACATTCGGCGCGCGGCCGCCTTCGATTAATCCAATATTTACCGTGCACGGTCCGATTTCAGAATCGTTCGGCAGAGGCATCGCCCGCAGCCGTCCCAACGCCGCAATCAATTTGTCGATAGCCGAGTCGCCCAGTTCCGGATAAGCCGAATGCGCCATGCGTCCCGACGCCATGACCTCGACCCGAAGCGTCCCTTTGGACGCGATGGCCACGCGGTTGTCCGTGGGCTCACCGTTCACCAGATATTTGCTCCTAATCTTCTCGGCAGCCGCGTAATCATTTGCCATCTTCGCACCCAGGCTGTCGCGCTCTTCCCCCGCAACAAAAAGTAGCCCAACATAAATGGACTCGCGGCGCAGTTGCTCGGCAGCGGCGATCTGCGCCGCGATAATGCCCTTAGCATCGCATGCGCCGCGCCCATAAATGCGGGTTGCATCTTCGGAAGAAGGAATGAACGGCGGAACCGTATCCATGTGCGTGGAAAAGATCACCAGTGGGTGCGGTTGTTCGGGCGACATTGCATACAGATTGAACCGGTTGCCTTCCACCGGAATCTTGCGCGTCTGATAGCCAATGCGGCACAACTCGCCATATAAATAATGCCCAACTGCAGCTTCGTTGCCCGAAACCGATTCAATGTCGATGAGTTGACGGGTCAGCGTGATCGCGTCCATGGAAAGAGAATAAACTAATGCGAGCGCAGCCGAGACTGATACGATTTGACCCTTCGTCGCATTCGCGCCATGGGTTGGACGGCGTCATCCCGAAGCCCCGCGTTTTCACCGGCGGGGCGAGGGATCTCGCGCGGAGCTTAGTGGGGGACATCGTTGATCCCTGGAGCCACGGCGGCCATCTCAACTTTGTGACGGTGCACAACTCCACCATTCGCTCGTTCTTCCTCGAGGGCCCCTCAGGACGGCTCGAAGCATTACTCAACGCGGGCTCGCCTGAGGCAACTCATGCGGCACTTGTCTGTCATCCTCATCCTCTGTTCGGGGGAACGCTGCATAACAAAGTCGTCTACCACACCATGAAGGCGCTGAACAGTTTCGGATTTCCCGTGCTGCGCTTCAACTTTCGTGGCACTGGCCTGAGCCAGGGAGAGCACGATTACGGCGCGGGCGAAGTCGACGATGTTCGCGCTGCGCTCGCTTGGCTGGAAGCCGATTATCGACTGCCGCTGATCCTTGCGGGATTTTCTTTCGGAGCCGCCGTTGGCTTGCGGGCTGCATGTCCGGATGATCGCGTGAAAGCAGTGATCAGTCTAGGAACTCCGGTTGCGACCTCAGCTGCCGAAAGTGAAGTACCGCGCGCGTACAACCTTGATTTTCTTCACGATTGCCGCAAGCCGAAATTATTTGTCAGCGGGTCGAACGATCGCTTCGGCCCGCGCGCAAAACTGGAAGCCGTTGTCGCCGCAGCCGCTGAGCCGAAGACGCTGATCATCATCGAAGGCGCGGACCATTTCTTCGAGGGCAAGCTGCACGAATTGCGGCAGACAATTGAAGAGTGGATAAGAGAAGCTATTGTATCCTTTTTTCCCGATCCGGGAAGACGAAGTGTCCGTCAGGACCTTTGACAATAGCCCGGCGTTTCAACGCCGGGTAAGCTTGCTAAAAGACGAATCGCGTCCCATAGGGACGCCTGACATTCTCCCGGGGGCCTCTGTTCATGTCACACGCCTACGTTTCCGGCTTGGTTCATTGTGTCTTCTCTACGAAAAATCGCCGCGATTTGATTGCTGAGGAAGTTCAGCCTCAACTATGGGCGTTCCTGGGGGGTGTAGCGCGAAAGAACGGCTTCAAAGCTCTGACCGTCGGCGGGACAGCGAATCATGCCCACGTCCTCTTGTCGCTGCCGGCCACTTTGCCTCTTGCCAAAGCGATGCAATTGATAAAGGGCGCATCGTCGCATTGGATGAATGAAAATCACACGAAAGATTTTGCCTGGCAGGAAGGGTACGCCGCATTTACCGTTGGAATTTCGCAGAGGGATCAGACAATTTCGTATATTCGGTCACAACCCGAACATCACAAGAAACGAAGTTTCGAAGAGGAGTTTGTAACGTTTTTGAAGAAGCACGGTGTGGAATACGATCCGCAGCATGTCTGGGGTTGAGCTCGGTTTCAGTCGTGCCTCCGGCACGCGG
>JASIEN010000209.1 GCA_030045935.1 Candidatus Sulfotelmatobacter sp. | reverse complement strand
TAAACAAGGTCCCGCAGACGCACCGCATCGGGGTGAGGCGGCGCAGACGTATTGGGAGCAGATTGGAACGCTGGAGCCGAGGTCACGCAAATGCCTTTGAGGAAGATAATGCGATCAAGCCTTGAATTTCATCGGCAAAACGGGGTCCCGGCTTTATGCTGGAACCCCAACAAAAACGATGGGAAGTTCTTCAGCGCGATAAAGGCGCCGTCTGTGTGGTCAGGATCACGATATCGACCCTGCGATTCTGCGCGCGTCCCTGGGCAGTCAAATTGCTGTTGATGGGGTGATATTCGGCGTAGCCCGCCGCTGAAAGCCGCTCGGGTGCGAAATGGTACCTCAGGATGAGCAGTTCGATCAGGGCCGTCGCGCGGGCTGTCGAAAGCTCCCAATTGGAGGCTATCTGCCGGGTGTGAATTGGAACATTATCCGTGTGTCCCTCTATGCGTAGCTTGTAGGTTCGGATGGCTAGAATAGAGGCGATGCGGTCCAAAGCCGGCAGGGCCTCGGGCTTCAGTTCAGCCGAGCCGCTATCGAAGAAGCCAAATTCTCTTAGGCTGACCACCAGACCCTGTTCTTCGCGGTGCAGCGCGACTTCACGCAATACAATTTCGTGATGCAATGCCTCCTGCAATTCGTTTTGTAGAGTGATGATGTCCGTCTCCTCAGAAGCAGCCGCGAGCGACGCTTGGGTCGATGACGCGATGCGTCCCATTTCCGTGCTCTTGCGAACGTTCTGAATCGCCTGCACCGTGCTGAAAGGCATGGGCTCGTTCGTGTCCAGCGGAATCTGCGTGGTGGACGCGGGGAACACTCCCAACTCCTGGAACGCAACCTGGATCGCCAGCGCGAGCTTGCCGACTTTTCTCTGATCGACTTGAGACGAGGCATATAGAACTACAAAGAAGGCAAAAAGCAGAGTAATAAAATCAGCGTATGAAACCAGCCAACGTTCGTGATTGGCATGTCCTCGCGAGTGCCTGCGGCGTCTCATTCAATTTTGTCCCTGGTTTGACTTGCCTCCACAAGGAACCCAAGAAGTTTCGTTTCCAGCACGCGTGGATTCATGCCTTCCAGAATTGAGACCACGCCTTCGAGCGTCATTTCACGCATGATCTGTTCATCGCGAATGCGCAGCCTCATCTTTCCTGTAATCGGCAAATAAATAAGGTTGGCGGAGCCAACACCGTAAATCGTCGCTACAAAGGCGACGGCAATGCCGCGCCCCACTTCATCGATCTTATCCAGATGCTGCATGACCTGGATCAGCCCGATGACGGCTCCCAGAATGCCGATGGTGGGTGCGAATCCGCCCGCTGACTCGAAAACCTGCGGAATCTGCTCTTCGTGTTCAGCCTGATTATCGAGCTCCAGTTCCATCATCTTGCGCAACTCCTGGGGTTCAGTGCCGTCCACCGCCAGCATCAGCGATTTCCGCAGAAAGTGGTCTTCGATCTTCGCGAGCTCGGCATCGAGCGAGACGATTCCTTCGCGCCGGGCTTTTTGCGCGTACTGCACAAGCTGGCGGATCACGGTTTGCGGATCGCGCTCAGGAGTGACGAAAACTGAACCCAGTTGCCGAAATGCCAGCAGCACCGTGGACAGCGGGAACTGCAACATGACCGCTCCCAGCGTACCGCCGAAAACAATCATGGCGGCCGTGGGCTGCAGAACCTGTCCCAGATTTCCCCCTTCCAGCAGAAGTCCCGCAAGAATGCCCCCGACCGCGAGAAGGATGCCGGCGAGACTGGCTTTGTCGAAGTTCACTTCTGCGGCTCCCGGCTGGATTCGCCAGAGTCGGGCGGCCTGTGTGACGCAGAACTATCCCAGGTGAAGGGCAAGCCCTTGAGAACGGAACGTCGAAATTCGATGATGCGAGCCAGAACTTCGTCGGCGGTTTCGCGCACGACGATTTTTTCTCCCGTAACCAGCGTGATGAGTGTGTCAGGAGATTGCTCGACGAACTTGATGAGGTCGGAATTGACGGTCAAACTCTGGTTGTTGAGGCGAGTGAGCCGTATCACCGTCCCTCCTGTGGTGGCGCGCCATTAACAACTCCGAAAACAGGCCCTCAGGTAAGTTCTATCGGCGGTGTGGGAGTGAGGATGATGGGCCCTCGTGCAGCACCCGGTTACTGAGGGACAAGTCCATAAGTCGGTAAAGAAACTAGATCGAGATTAAAGCTGCAACAGTCACTGCCGATGAAGAAATCGACATTCGGGTTCCGTGAACACGAACTGGAGCAGAGACTCCGCAGAGATCCAATGCTGGGGAGGCAGTTCCAAGAGTTGCGCAAGCAAGATAGCGGGACCAACTCAAAGCATAAGGAGAAGACACAATGCCGATTGGAATTCTGTATAACATTCCGTCTCTCGAGGCGGAAAACGAACTGACCTTAACTAGCAATGCCCTGAACAATACATTGGAGCAGTTGTCTTCAGGGCAGCGAATCAACTCAGGTGCCGACGATCCCGCCGGCCTGGCCATCGCCAACGGTCTGCAAGCGAATATCTCTGCGCTGACGCAATCGGTGTCGAACGCGAATGATGGCGTCGGCGAATTGCAGCTCGCCGATGGCGCGCTAGCTCAGGTCACCAACTTGCTCGACACGGCAGTGACCCTAGCCACTGAATCGGCCACGGGCACGGTCTCTGACTCGCAGCGCGCCGCTATTCAGTCGCAGTACGCCTCGATTCTGGCGGAAATCAATCGCATCGGCACCTCGACCACGTACAACGGCCAGGAAGTTTTCCAGAGCGGCACCGAGCCCAATCTCAATGCCCAAGTCACGCCAACCAGCGCCGGTACCATCAACCCCAACGAAACACTCACTCCGGGCAGCGTGACGACGGTCTCGGTGGGCAACCTGACCCCGCTTACTTTTACCGCCTCGACAAGCACTACGAACACAACTCCCAACATCCAAACCGACTCAACTGATTCGTTCGCCACCGACGGTCTAGGTACCGCGCTCACTGGTGGCACTACCTTTATATTGACTCGGGCAAGCGGCGCGGTAACTCTCGATGTCGCCACCGGCGCAACCCTCGGCGATTTGCTCGGTGTCATAAATTCTGGGGCGAACTCGGCTGACGGCTTCGTCACCATCGCAGCCAATACCGATACCGACTTTACCGCCGGCAACACGGGCTATCAGGCGACCCTGAGTGCTGCCGGGCACGTTTCCATTAATGATTTGCAGCAAGAGGGCGACCTGGCGATCTCTGGAACTGAAACCACCGCTGGCGACTTTGATGCCGGCTTTGCCGCCGGCTTTACAACCTCCACCGTGCAGGACCTGATCAACGCAGTCAATGACGACACTGCTCTCGGCCTGCAGGCCGCGATCGTCAATGGCCAGTTGCAAATCACTGACCCAGAGGCTCGCGGCGATGTCGCCGTCTCAACCAACGACGACGTGCTGGGGGCTCAGGACGGGGCGGTGACGAATTTCGTCACCCCGCAAACCACCGGTCTTTCCGAACCCGATCTGAATGAGTTGGTGAGCACGGCAACCTTTGCCAGCACGTCC
>JASIEN010000208.1 GCA_030045935.1 Candidatus Sulfotelmatobacter sp. | reverse complement strand
ATCTGGTTTCATGAACTGCGTTACGAGGGAACTCCCGGCCTGTGGCACACCATTCTATGGATTGCCCAGCACTGGTTTCACCTTCCCTACGCGTCGCTGGGGGTGATTGGGGTGCTCTGCGCCGCAGCAGGAGCGGCCCTCATTCTCTGGAAGGCTCCCTTTCCACGGCCGCTCTCCTACCTACTGTTGTTTTCCTATTTCATCGTTTACCAGTACGCCGTAGTTGCCCGCTCTTACAACCTGCTGCCCCTGCTCGTGTTTGCTGCCGCATATTTTTATCGCGACCGCGCCCACCCTGTGCGTATGACTGTCGCATTGATACTTCTGGCGAATGTCGCAGTGCACGGAACGTTTCTTGCCGCAGCCTTCGGATTGTGTTTTCTGATCGAAGCCATTAAAGAATGGCCGAAACTGGATGAAGCGGTTCGCCGCCGCTATTGGTTGTGCGGCGCTGCCATCATGCTTACCTTCTTGTTCCTTTTCTTCATCCTCAGGCCAACTCCGGATGTTAAAGAGTTTGCCAAGAGTGAGGTTGCTCAGGATCCGGCGAGCTACACGTCCTGGGTCAGGTTCAAGGAGGTGCTCGCCTTCGCTTTTCTCGATCAGCCACTCCTTTCAGCACTTTTCCTTTTTCTGGCTGGGCTCTGGTGCTTCAAGCGGGGCAGGCTGCTGCCCTTCCTGCTTCCCACCTCGCTAATGCTGTTTCTCTTCGAAGCGGTTCACGGCAGGGCTCACCATCATGGAACAGTTTTTGTTGCTACTATCGCGGCCCTTTGGATTGCATGGCCCACGTCGACGGAGATGCAGAAATTTTCTCCTTTCGATCGACGCACTACCTACGCGATGGCAGGTCTGCTGGCCTGCCTCTTTTGCGTGAACATTTGGGACGCGGCAGTCGTGATGCGAAACGATTATCTCTATCCATACAGCGGCTCCGATGACGCCGCCAGGTACCTGAAACAGGTTGGCGCCGATAAATCCACCATCTTCGGCTACACCTACGGCATGGCAGCGATTCAGGCCTTCTTTGATCACGACATACTGGAGAACATTCCGACGACCTACTACCACGAGGGGCTGCCGCTTCACGGTGAGGTGATCGATTTTAGGGAAATTCGGGCCGCGGCACCGCAGTATGTAATCATTTTCAGCCACGCGCCGCAGGCGGAATTCGAGGAAATCGATCGACCATTGAGATCTTCAGGCTACGCTTTGGTTCACTTCTCGGAGGGCCGCATACTGTACAAAAGGTTAGTGGACTTCGGCACGAGCTATTTTATCTATCAGCGCATTGGGCCTGTTCCGGCACAAGCGCCAGTACAGTGAGCTGGGCCAATGACCGTAGATTACAAGAATTTGATTCTCCGGATCGAAGGGTCGGGGTATTGGGAATCGTGAGCGCCTTCCAGGATTTCCGCGGTCTTTTAAAATTACGCGCCTTTCAACTGCTGGCCCTCGCCTCATGGTTAATCGTGCTGGCATCGATCGACTTTGGCGCCAAGCTGACGGTTCGCGATCCGGATATTTGGTGGCACCTCAAAGTGGGCGATTGGGTCGTGCAGCATCATGCTGTTCCCCACGCCGGCATTTTCTCGCGCACCGCCGGAAACTATCCTTGGGTCGCCTATAGTTGGGGCTATGAGGTGCTGTTGTCCTACGCCTATTCCTGGTTCGGGCTGGTCGGATTTGCTCTGTTTGGAGTTTTGCTGACCACAGCCGTCGCGTTCGTGCTTTTCTGGATGCTGTACCGCCTCTGTGGAGAATTCTGGCTCGCGTGGATTCTCGCTTTGGCAGGAAGCATTGCCTTTGTGTTCAGTCTGCTGCCCAGGCCCGTGTTTGTCACCATGATCCTGTTCACGGTCGTGCTCACTTTTCTCTTGCAGGCGCAGCGCACGGGAAGCATGCGGTTGCTGTGGTGGTTGCCCGCTATTTTTGTCCTTTGGGCCAACATCCACGTCCAGTTCGTCTATGGACTGTTTATAGTCGGACTATTCGCGGGCATCAATTTGCTTCAGCGGCTCGCCAGCCGGACGGGAATCGAACCCGATTTCGTTCTGGCGCCTACGCTTCCTCTTTCCGGGTTGATGGGGTTTTTGTTGGCCTGTTTTGCCGCGACATTTCTCGGGCCTTACACGTACCACCTGTATCAGGTGGTGGCGGCGTATTCCAACTCACATGTGCCTTACTTCATGATTGAGGAATTGGCGGCGTTCTCCTTCAAGTCTTGGACACATTACCTGCTGTTGTTGTTGACCGCAGCTGCGTTTTTCGCCGTAGGCTGGCAGAGTAAGCTGGACCTGTTCAAGCTGTTCTTGCTGATCGCCGCCAGCATAATTACCTTCCGCACGGCGCGCGATGCGTGGTTTGTGACGATTTGCGCAGTAGCCTTTCTTGCCGACCTGCGCCCGAGGGAGGGTATTTCAACCCCTGTGCTGAAGCTTTCCGAGTTAGCTGCTGTGGGAGTCGTCCTGGCAATTTCGATGGTGCTCATCGCGCGCAACAATGATTTCAATACGCGCAGCCTGGACCGTGCCGTCAGCAGTGATTACCCCGTCGATGCAGCCAATTTTGTGCGTCGCTATTCGTTTCCCGGGCCCCTGTACAACACGTTGGGGTGGGGCGGTTTTCTCATCTGGTACATGCCACAGTATCCGGTGGCGATCGATGGACGAAACGATCTTTACGGGGATGAACTGGATCTCCTCATGCATAAGAGCTCTTTGGGCGAAGATTCTTATAAGTCGGACCCCTACCTGAATGATGCCGGATTAGTGCTGCTGCCGCGAGAGTTGCCTCTGGCAAAGCTGCTTACCGTCGATCCAAAATTCCGTCTGGTTTATCAAGATCGCTTAGCCGCCGTGTTTATTCATAACCGAGCCGATAGCCCGGAACCCGAGAATTGAACGGATTTCCCGTCCGGAAAGCACAGCCCTTACTGCCGCACCAAAACCACGGCCAGATCGTCCTGATAGGCAACACGGAACTGAGCGCGGAACACCGGGATCGTGGTCATCGCTTTCACCAAACCAGAATTCGCCTCAAGCAAAAAGGTGCGGGCATTGACGAAAGCGGGCTCTGTTTCAAGACGCTTGCTGCCTCTCATAACTTCGAAATACTGCTCCGTCATTTCATCCCCATAAAGGCCCAGGCGCCCATCGATGGCAACTGGATACTCTGGCAGATACCAGATCACAAAACCGCCAAAGGAAAATGCATTGAATAATGGCCCCGGAAGCTGGTTCGTGCGAATGAAATCGCAGGCCCTCACGGGATGAACGCGGCCCACCTGGTTCATCAGATCATTGTCGCCGGGCAAGCGGATAACGGCCACCAGGAACGTGATCAGAACCAGCATCACAATTGCCGGTTCTTCCCACCTCTGCCGCTGGCGGTTCGCTTGAGGATCATCTCGATGTGGTCCATCTATCACTGCGTTGGCGATGACAGCAACGGCTGGAAGAGCTACGCACCACACGTCTCGTTGTACGCGAAATGCCAGCATCGAAAAAACGACCATCACACCGATCTTGAATAAATCTCGCGAGCGCCGCCGCCCAAGCGCAAAAAAGGCCGCCATAACAAGCAGCAGAAGCACAAAATTCTGCGGAGACCGGAAAGGCATAGATCCCAT
>JASIEN010000207.1 GCA_030045935.1 Candidatus Sulfotelmatobacter sp. | reverse complement strand
GACCAGTTTTGATCCGCGGGTGATTGAGATTCTCAGCCGCCGTTACGTAGAACTGGAAAAGCTCGCTCACCAGCAACCAATCAAAGCCGCGCCCAAACTGTCGATAGATATTAAGGTCGAACGCGGGCTCGCTCCCGATGCGGGATTCGCGGAAGACGAGAGAACGGAGAACGAGATAAAATCCCGCGAATACGTGCTTCCTTCTCTCGAACAAACCCGCAAGCAAACAGAAGACCTGTTGCGCTTGACCCGGCAGGCCGGCGCCTTGCTAACTGCCGAAGATATATTCTCTCTTCTCTCAGTTCGTCTGAAGGGGCTGATTCCACACCACGCTCTGGCGGTGTATCTGCTCAACCATGAAGAATTGATTCCTGAGTTTGTGAATGGACAGAATTATGAGTCATTTTCTTCGTTAAGGATTCCGTTGGGTACGGGACTTGCGGGATGGGTTGCACAGACCGGAAAACCGGTGCTGAATGGCAATCCCTCAGTCGAGCCGGGATATGACGAACGTGGCAGGTTCAGTGTCTTGCGCTCGGCCCTGGCCGTACCGATTCCGGGCAGCTCGTCAACTCAGGGAGTCGTCGCCCTGTATTGCGCCTCCAGCGGCGCGTTCATACGCGATCAAGTCGAAATCCTGGAAGCTGTGATTTCGCAGTTGGCTCCCGTTATCGAAAGAGCCTTGCAACAAAGAGGTGGGACAAGGGCCAGTTCGTCCTCATTCGCAGCCTCCGCAGGCTCCGATCGCGGCTTATGAATATTTCCCGGTCATAACTGCACCGGCAACTCCCAGCCTTCGTCTTTCATTTTCTTGTTGGTCCAATGCTGCAGTTGCTCGAACAGAGCGGGATCGATAACCGCAAAACGCAGCCCCACGCGGCCTTCACCACCGAACCAAACAATCCGCGCCTTGGCGCGAAAAACGAAGTCGCTATCAGGCAGCGGAAAACTCACATCCAGCAGTCCAGTAAATTTCATCGGTTCTTTCAGACCGTCCAGTCCCATACCACCTGTGCTCAAATTCACGCCTGCAACGATGGTCTCGTCCCCCTGCTGGTTTCTTAGCGTGACCACAAGCTGAATGCGTGCGCGGAAGAATTTTTGCTGCTCCAGGCTGATCGATCCTAAAGATTGGGCCGCTTCACCCGGATTCACGTTAATGCTGTATTCCTTCAGCTTGCGGCTCAGGGTGCGCCGCGAAATGCCCAGCTGCTCGGCCGCATGGGTGCGATGCCCTCCGCTGCGTTCGAGCGCGCGTATGATCATCTGCTCTTCCATGCTTTCCAAGTTGCCGACCGGTATCGATGGCGCTTGCCGTTGCGTCACCGGATTGCCTGACATCGCGGCGGCAATTTGCGATCGCTGAATTTCCGGCTGGCTTGACTCGACTACAATTCTGGCCAGCAGGTTCCTCAGTTCGCGAACGTTTCCCGGCCATGGATGCGAGAGTAGCTCGCTGACAGCGTCGGGAGCGAAGAAACGGTCCGGATTCTTCAAATGCAGGAAATGCTCGGCCAAGGCGACAATATCCTCGGGGCGTTCGCGCAGCGGAGGAACGTGCAACTTAAATTGCCCGAGGCGATGAAAGAGGTCCTGCCGGAAGCGCCCGGCTGCGACCGCGGCGTCCAAATCCTGGTTAGTCGCGGCGACGATGCGAACATCGACCTTGATTTTCCGGTGCCCTCCCAGGCGGTAAAAAGGATATCCATCCAGCACTCGCAACAGCTTCACTTGCGTCTGGGTTTGCAATTCGCCAATCTCATCCAGAAAAAGTGTGCCCTTGTCGGCCAGTTCAAAAAGACCCGCCTTGGAGGCGTCCGCGCCAGTGAATGCGCCCTTCTCGTAGCCAAACAATTCGCTTTCTACCAGGTTCTCGGGAAGCGCTGCGCAGTTGATGTCGATCCATGGCCGGCTTCGCCGATGCGACGTCTGATGAAGGCTGCGTGCGATCAGTTCTTTGCCGGTTCCGGTTTCGCCGGTAATTAAAACGCTCTCGGTGTGCCCCGCCACCCGGTCGACCATCCGCATGAACTTGTGCATAACAGGGCTGGCGATGATGAGCTTGGTTCCATCAATGTCGCGGCAAGAAGCCGCCTCCGTGTCGTCCGCAGACCTGTCGGCCTCGCCAGCCTGCGAAGGCTGCGCTGGCGGCGTTGCCCTTGGCTCATCCAGCCAAAAAATCGCGACCATTCCGGCCGGCGCTTGCCCATCGCCGAACATCGCAACGAATGTATCCGCAATTACACTTTGCCCAGGCTTTCCTTGAATGCGATGAAAATCCCGGTAGTGTCCGCGAGCATGAACTGCTTCCAAGAACTTTCTTTTTTTCTCTTCGCGGGCTTCCCCATCCGTGAAAATAATCTCATCAAGGGATTGGCCGACGATCTCCGAACTTTCCCGACCGAGAATTTTCTGGGCAGCATCGTTACAGCCGTTCACCACACCTCGCATGTCAGAAAGCAAGATTGCAGTTCCAGCCGCGCTGTGCTTGTCCGGCAAAGGCCTGGCCCCTGGCCAGCCCTCTTCACCACCCGCCTTTTTTTGAATCCGCGAATTGGTATGGATGGATTCCATTTTCCGCACGTTTGGAATTGATCTTGACACAGAGCGACCGGCAAGCAGGAAGTATGCGCAAAAGAGGGGTAACGAAGGTAATCGATTGCCTTGAGCAGTCCGTAAGTT
>JASIEN010000206.1 GCA_030045935.1 Candidatus Sulfotelmatobacter sp. | reverse complement strand
CAGCGCCGGTCTGGACGAGCAGGATTTTCTTGTGTCCGGAGCGCTGATACAAGCAACCAATGCCGGTTCCAGCAACTCAAGCCTGACAGGAAATTTGATCTTCCTGAACGCTACGTCGAATTCCACTGACTATCCTTGCTTTTTACAAGTGACGGTAAGCGGACAGATCAGCGGTAATACGGTCAGTCTGCAACTATTAGGCAGCGATGGATCAATCGTAGGTCAGATTGGCACAACTACAGGTTCAACCGCGGACCTCAGTCCGGTCATCGTCAACACTGTTGCCGGGGGTTACGTTCTAAGCGGACCAGGACCATCTTATATTGTGGCTACGGGCGCACCGCCCGCGACTGCCACCAATCCCTGCCCGGGGAGCCTGAGCACGACCAGCGTCGCTGGAGACTTCGGTACGGTGTGCCTCGCGGGGAATGGGGCCGCAAGCTGTACGCAGCCGATCACCCTGGCACCAACCGCGCTCAGCTTCCCCGCTCAGACCGTGGGCACCACTTCCTCGCAGGCTGTTACGCTCACTAACAGTACTAAGTCTAACCTCAGTCTGACTGTGGCCTTAACTAGTAATTCGGGGTTGTTTACGGAAACCGACCAATGCGGAGCGGCCGGTGTCCCTTCGAATGGCGAGCCCTTCGATCTCATCCCGGGGCAGCCCTGCACGATCATGATTTCCTACGCACCAGCATGCAATAGTGCGTGTCCTTCCTCGCAGACGACAACGCTGGCTGTCACCAGCCTCACCGACAATATGATTTTTACACTTCCGATTTCGGGCGCTCCAAAACTTTACTCCGGATCTAATCAAATCCTGGAGTTGACAACGCTGAGATCGTCGGTTTTCACCGACCAGAGTGAATACTTTCTAAACGCACTGCGGTCCTTGCGCGGCCAGGACCTGGAATATTATGCAGAAGATCACTAGAGCCCAATTGTCAGTGCACGTATATCGAGGAAGATTCGCAACCTGTCTCTGCGCATTGTTTCTCGCGGCAATGGTTTCGATGCTTTCGGCCTGCGGAAGTAGCGCTTCCAGTCGGGGCCAGAATTCAGGTCTCGCGGGGAACTGGCAATTCTCCATGACGAATCCTAATCAGACACCTCCCGCTCAAGGGGGTCCTCCCTCGGGTCAATTATATGGAATGCAGGGCGGATTCCTTCTCGAGAGTAATGGTTCGGTCACGGGACAAGCGGTTTACTCCATCTCGGGAAATCCGACGGGTGCGACGGAGTGGGTCGTGTGCGATAGTGGGTCTGCTCAGATCACTGGAACAATCAGCGGTCAAACCGTAAATCTCATCGTCGCAGCCGGCACACAAACATTCACCCTGCAGGGAATGATCGAATCCAATGGCTCGATGACGGGGACGTTTACTACTCCTGGCGGCAACGTGACAGGATTCAGTAATTGTGGCATGCCAACTTCGGCGTCCGCGGCAGTTTCATGGATGGCAACATCGGTTCCCCCGCTTTCGGGCACGATCACCGGCAGCTTTCACAGTTCCGGAGCCTTCATTCTGAACAACCAGGATTTTCCAGTCACCGGCTCCCTGACCCAAGGAGCGAACATCGGCGCCAGCAATGCGACGATCACAGGAACGTTGAGCTTTATCGATCCCGCATCCCTTATTAGCAACTACCCTTGTTTCGGAACCGCGTCAGTAAATGGCCAGATCAGCGGTAATAATGTCATTCTGCAGATCATCGGAGCCAATGGAGCCGATATCGGTCAAATCGGTGGAACGGTCGGCTCCGGAGTTAACCCCGTAACCTTCAATTCGGTTGCACCAAACGGATACGCACTCCAATCCACCACCACGCCCGGATATCTGGTGGATACACCCTCCTGCAGCACTGCCAGCGGAGGTTATGGCGATGGTGGCAATGTATGCCTGGCCTTGAATAATTCAACCGCTTGCCAGCAGCCTATTACGGTGTCGCCGGCATTGCTAACCTTCCCCGCTCAATATTTGGGTTCGACGCCCGCCACACAGATGATCACGCTGACTAATAACGATCCCTCGGGCGATACACTGAGTAATCTGACCTTGCAATTCATTGTCAGCACGAGCGGAAATTTCGCGGGCTTCAGCGATTTTAATGGCGTCTCCAATTACACGGCGACCGACAATTGCGTTTCTGGCGGTCAACTCTTGCCGCCTGATGGGCCCGCCGAAGCAATCTCCTCCCTTTCTCCGGGACAGTCTTGCACGATCACAGTTTCATTTTCGCCACAGGAAAGCTGCTACTGGCTGCCGTATGCGGCTGCGTCGGGGACAGCTCCCGAGAATTGCCCCATTACTCTTGGTGCAACCATTATCCTCAAAAACCCGGCCTCAGCCGACAGCGATACTTCTTTTGCTTTCCCTATAACCGCTTCCGGCATCAGCTTTGTTCAACCTTCTACTCCTGAACTTGATTTCAGTGCTGAGGCAGTCGGTGAAAGCAGCCTGCCTCAACTACTGACATTTACGAATACCAGCCCCAATCCTGTTCAGATTCTGGGTAGCGCTCCTTGCACCAGCCCGCCGGGAACTGCGACTTTCGTCTTTCCGAATGACCCACTGGTGTATGGCAGCCCGGTTGCCGGCCTGCAGGTGGTGGTCAATAGCGGCTTTCCTAATCAAATCATTCCCTACACATCCGGCGGCACCACAATCACCTATAACTGCGACCTTGACCCCACGAGTAAACAGCCCAATTTTCAGATCTCGCAGGACTCCTGTACCGGGACTCTGCTGGCCTTTCAATCCAGCTGCACTATTGAAATGACATATGTTCCGCAGCCCGCCACGCAAGGAGTAATTGGTGCTGGCCTTGACTTCTTTCTACAGCTGAACACGGTCCAATGCTGGCCTCCTTCGACGCCGCCTGCAGACTGCGAGATCGACAGCGGACGGTTTCCGGTGGAGTTGAAATCGAATGCTCCAAGCCCGCTCAGGATGTTACCGGCCGCCGGGCTGGATTTCGGAGGGGTGCCGACAGGTAAGTCGGCCGCTCCACAGACGGTGACGCTCCTCAATGATCCTGTGCAGAATACGGCCGTGAGCTTTCTAGGCAAGGTCCAGGTCAGCGGCAGCAGCTACTCTGAATCCGATGATTGCCCATTTACCCTGACGCCGGGCAGCAGTTGCACTTTGACGGTCACGTTTAAGCCCGGCAGCTCGGGATTCAGTGCCGGAAAACTGACCATCAACTACACACCTGCCCCAGCTGGCAATCCTCAGATTGTGTATCTGCGAGGGACGGGGCAATGATTTGCACAAGGCCGGACGAGGAGGATGGCGGTGGCAACTAGACCATGGGTTTCCCTTCCGCTGGCAGTGATTATTTTGATGATCGCGGGATGCAATAGCGGAAGCACGTTCAACGTACAGAATCCACCATCGCCCGTAACCACCGGGGTCACCATCGCCTTCCAGTCGATGCCGCCCCAAACGGTTGCAGTCGGTTTCACGATTAATTTTACAGCAGTTGTTAGCAACGATCCGAATAACTACGGCGTCGATTGGAGCTTAGTCTGTCCGAGCAGTGTCGGCGCCGGCAATTGCGGCACACTCTCTACCACCCATACGGCGAGCGGATCACCCACCACCTATACGCCGCCCTTGGTCCTGTCGAGCGGCAGCTTGAGCGGCATCACCGTCGAAGCGTTCGCCACAGCCAATCACGCGCAAAACGTTTTCTCGCCGCTCAGCGTTAGCACATTTGACAGCAGCCTCCCCGCGGGCAACTATGTTCTTCAGGCCCAGGGATCCCAAGGCGGAACTCCTTATCAATTTGCAGCGGTAGTTACTCTCGATGGCCAGGGAAATGTAACAGCTGGCGAACAGACTCTCAATTCTGTGCAGAATTTTCAATCGGCGACGGACAACATCATTCCCGCGGGAAGTAACTATTTCATCGGCAACGACGGACGTGGAACAATTACACTCAATGATACGGACTTTGGCACAGAGGTATTCTCCTTCGTGCTTCTTAACAATGGTTCCGAGAATCCCAAGGCGTTGATCTCGCAGACCGGCATCGACAACACTGGAGCCGTTTCGAGAGGAACGTTAAACCTACAAAGCAGTACTGCCGCGCCCACAGGGAGCTATGCCTTCGTAAGCAAGGGCAACGCCAGTCAGCTCGGCTTGACGTTACCGATAGCGTTGGGCGGCATTTTCAACATTGATTCGAACAACAACGTTTCCGGTTTGAGTGACGAGTTCTTTGGACTGGAACTTGCTGAATCTGGCGCGCCACTCTGCACTATCCCGCCATGTACGGTTTCGGTGCCTGATTCATTCGGACAGGTCATATTCACGCTGACGCCCGGCTATGGCTTTCACAATCACGCGGTCACTGTCCAGATGACTGGCTATATCGTGGACTCCTCGCACATTGTGATGATCGAGACCGACTTTGCCGTTAACCCGATTCCCTTCGGTTTGACTGGCGGCCTCGCTATCGCGCAAACTGCAGGCAGTGCAAACAACTTCGCGAGCAGTTCCTTGTCCGGACCGTACGTGTTCGACCTTACCGGGACTGACCTGTCTCCCAACAACTCCCAATTTAGCCCGACTACTTTCACCTCCGTCGGCGTGTTTACTTCAGACGGCAACGTCAACCTGAGCAATGGGTTCACGGACACGTTCCTCTTGTTTGACACTCACCAGAACGCGCAAAGCGGCCAACAAGGAGCACAGATTAGCGCTGGATTCGATGGAACTTTTGCCGTGGATTCGACCGGCCGCGCTACTTTAAGCTTTACCAACATCAGTCCGCCGGTTAACCCTGCGTATACGCCTAGCCTCATTTTCTATCTCACCGACAATCAGAATCCGGCCCAAGCGTTGGTCCTCGCGGAGGGACCGGCGAATTATCGGTCGGTTGCGACGGGAGTCGCATCTCCACAGTCAAGCGGAATCTCTGTCTTGAGCGGAGAATTTGGGATGAGCCTCACGCAAGTTGGTCCCTCAGGGGAAAATGACGCCACTGGCCAGATGACTGCCAACAGCGCAAATAATCCTGCGTTGTCGGGCCTTGCCGATAGCTTTCTGTCTCCTCCGCCTCCGATCGATCCGAATGTGTCTGACCACTCCTTTACCGGCAGCTTCACTTCACCACAAACAGACGGAACTTTTACCGGCAGCTTTGCAAATGCCACTCCTGGCTTTCCCTTCGATCTCGGTAACTATCCCAACTATTTTTCGGTGGACTATTACCCCATCGACCAGGACCATGGAGTCTTCATCGAGACGGATCTTGTGAATTCCGTGCCACCGGTGAACCCACCAAATCCCTCAGGCCAGGTATCCATCGGACGCTACTTCGTGCGCGTCCCTTTGTGCAGTGGCTGCCCATAGTTTAATAACGTCAGTCGCTGGGAACATGCGAAATTCTGCGATCTGCATCATTATTCTGGCGCTTGCCACCGCGCTGTATTACCCCGCGATCGGTCATCCTTTTGTGGATTACGACGACGGCCTGTATGTAACGGTGAATCCGCACATCCGAGCGGGAATTACATCGAGCACTGTACACTGGGCTTTCGTCGCAACTGAAACTGGCAACTGGCACCCACTTACCTGGATGTCCCATGCGCTCGATGCCGAATTCTTCGGCTTAGAACCGCCCGGGCACCATTTCACCAGTGTCGCCATTCATGCGCTGAACTCTGCCATCCTCTTCCTGATCGCATTTTACGCGACGAAACGCGAAGGACCAAGCCTTGTTCTCGCTCTCCT
>JASIEN010000205.1 GCA_030045935.1 Candidatus Sulfotelmatobacter sp. | reverse complement strand
CTTACGTCTCTACACCGAGGCTTGGCGCCGCGGCTGGAGCCGCGCCGAAAAGAGAGTCATCCTGGCCGACGGCGCCGTCTGGATCTGGAACCTCGCAGCCCAACACTTCCCCGGCGCCGTGGAAATCGTCGATCTTTATCACGCCCGCCAACATCTCCACGATCTGTGCGCCAAGCTGCTTCCCCATGACGAGAAATCGCGGAAGCGTCTTTTGGCCCGCTGCCTGGATCGACTCGATAAGGGCAAGATCGAAGCCCTGGTGAAGCTCGTTCAACAACTTCCCGCCGTCGGCGAAGAGCTTCGTCAACTCCGCGCCACTGAGGCCGAGTATTTCGCGCGGAATCAAGAACGCATGCGTTATCCCGTATTCCGCGCTCAAGGCCTGTTCGTCGGCTCTGGAGTGATCGAGGCTGCCTGCCGCACCGTGGTCGCCCAACGTCTCAAACAATCCGGCATGTTCTGGACCGCCCGCGGTGCCAACTCCATCCTCGCCCTGCGCTGCTGTCGCCTCAACCGCCGCTTCGAGGACTACTGGGCTGACCGCGCGGCTTAGCCCCATTTTTATGTCGCGCACCCGCACCTCGCCGGGTGGAAGGGAAGCGGCTCATGAGAAAGGATTCAGAAGATCGTGCTAATGACCACATTCGGAATACTGCCAAGGAAGCCGCCGCTCCGGGCGGCTTGTCGGCAATGTCTATTGAACGATTTCTGCGCAGCGGAGAAGAGACATCGGAGCGCCATGAAGTACGTCCACATCCGCCAAGAGGCACAGGACCGAGCCATGGCTGAGTTCGAACAGAAACTTTTAGCGGCGACGGGAACTCCGACCCGGGCAGTTGTACACGGTTCTCAGAACACTCCCCTTAGAAAATGTTCGTCCGGTTTCCGTCCGGTCAAAGCCGGGGAAAGGGGGGACATCGGGGGATGCGCGGGAAGCCATCCACGACGCAAGTATCTGGAAAATATCGGAAGTATTGGAGGCGCGGGGGGAATCGAACCCCCGAATAAGGTTTTGCAGACCTTTTCGGGGCCTTGAAAAAAAGGAGATTCTCGAACTTGTCCGGCGATTTGTCCAGTGCAAACCGCGACGCCCCCACGCGCTCAAAGGGGGCGCGGCGCGCCTAAAGGCTCGTGAACTGACACGCGAAGTCGAGCATTGCTGGAGCGCTTGGTCTTGTCATTGATGCTGATCGTAAGGTGCGCTATGCGGCTCTGGATGGAGTGTCTATCCGCCGGCCGCCCGCCGAAATCTTACGGCCAGCGACGGCGGCCGTCCAAGCTGCCAAAATCCGAAAACTGTACCCGCGCCGGTGTCGGTAATCGGAAATCGCTCGCCACGTCCAGAATGGGCGCACCTCCGTACGCCGCATTCTGGCGAATCGATCTCTCGGATAGCCATAATATGCTACGGAGTAATTCGTAGGGGAGAAATCCATGGCGCCGGAAATCGATCCGAACATCAATCCCATCATCTGGACCGCCATCGAGCAAAAACGTCTTCTCCGGTTCCACTACAAGAACCGTGAGCGCATTGTAGAACCGCATGACTACGGGATTCACAGAGGTCTGATCAAGCTCCTTGGGTATCAGGTGGCCGGATCAAGTAGTCAAAAACTACCCAACTGGCGCTGGGCAGAGCAAGACCTGATCTTCGACCTCGAGCTGCTCGACCGAACCTTTCCTGGTGGGCGCCCTACCAAATCGGGCAAACACCAAAGATGGGACAAGCTTTTTATCAGAGTCAAGCCGCCAGATAAACACCAGAAATAGACCTGCCGGAAACCGGTACGCACCCTCACCGAAGCTCACCGCTGACCGACGCGCCCACCGCGTAGCTGCCACTTGCGGGGAAGCATACTGGCCGCCGCGATCGGAATGATCCACCAGGCCCGGCTGTGGTAGTGCTTACTTGCCCCAGGCGCTCACAAGCTCCTCAGGACCAAGGACCTCCTCAGGGATGCGATTCCCGGCGCGCAGAATGCGAAGAACATCACCACCAATATCTTCGGGCAGGAAATCTGCGAGATACGAATTTGGGCGAGTGTCGTTGTCTGCGGGCCAGCCGAGTGGCCTGCCGAACCGACGAGCTGCTTCCACCATGACGCGGTGAATGCTCCGCGCCGGCTGGAATTTGTCAAGCCCAGCCAGCCGCGCGGCGCGCTGACCGGCCAACGCGATGCGCAGTCCGTCCCAGTCCAGGTCGCCGACATATTCAAGGTGCTCTACGGGACGGCCGATTGTGAGGAGGTGGGGAACTGACAACTCGAAGCGGGTCCCGCCACCGTAGCCCACCATTTCGTACGGTGGATCTGACATGTCCGCGAGTACGAATGACGTCAAAACCGGCCAAATCGCTGACAATTTAACCCGGCGCTAACAAATACGGAGCGGATCTCCGGCGGACGGCAAAGGGCCGAAGACTTTGTTTGCTGTAGCGGGGTCTCGCCCGCCCTGGACCACCACCACGAAATCAGGTCGTTTGGGACGTCGCAGAGTACAATTGGATTAAAGTGCCGAAAATCAAAGAGCCCAAGCTACGTAAGCCAAAACTTGATCCTCACCTCCAATCCGCGGGTGAGCGGGTGAAGGCGGCCGCCGAGGAGTTGGAACGCTTAGGGCTCGCCGATCATGCCGGTAAACGCATCCGGAAGGACCTTCCAAAGGATATGAGGGAAGGCGCTGATCGCGATTTCGGCGGGTAGATGCCGCCGACCATATTTATCGTGGCCGGTCCTCCCGGAAGCGGCAAATCGACAGCTTTCCCGGTATCTGGATTCGGCGTCGA
>JASIEN010000204.1 GCA_030045935.1 Candidatus Sulfotelmatobacter sp. | reverse complement strand
CGATGTGATTGATGCTGTCGATTTCAGGATCATCGCGATGCCAGTAAGGGCGCGTATATTGCGCATCTTTCGGAACACGGAGGCGGAAGACGACCTCTTCGTTTTCTCCCGGTTTGACCGGCACTCGCTTGGTTTTGTCGGAAATCGTGCCCCAACCGGCGGGGACTTCGAGCTTCAGATTGTCGAGTGTGAGCGTGTGCTTTGACCCGTTATGCAGATCGACGGCAACCAGAAATTCCTGGCCGGGAGAAACGGCAGTCAACGCTTCGGATTCTTTCGGGAGTTCTTTGAAAGCGTTTCCGTTGGAGTCGACGCGCGAAACAACGGTTGCATCGAGAGTTACGTTCAGAGCTTCGTTCAGCGCGGTTTCCGCCTGCTGCTGCTTTTCGCGGAGACGCATCAGCAAATCGTCTTTGGCAGGCGCGCCTAGACCGCTGGTGCTTACTTCGCCTTGCGCCTGTCGAAGCCCGGCAAGCACCGGCATAAGAGAGCTTGTCGCTTCTGAGAGATCGTTCTTCTTGACGCCTTCGTTGGCATCAGAGATTTTGTTGGCGATGTCGTTAAGCTCTTGGCGAAGCTTCGGAACTTGCGATTCTTCTTTGCCCAATCGTGAAGCAAGGCCGGGCAAGGTTGTGTCGATACCGTCGAAGAAATCTTTTTCATGGCCGTTTTTGTCGAGCTTCGGCGGTTCTACGGAATCGACCAGCTTGTAAAAAGTGAAACGGTCACCGGGTTCGACATTCCAGTTGGCCGCTCCCTGCGAAAGCTGATGGCGCAGTCCTTTCATCGCGAACTGCACGTAGGAACCATCAAGATCGGGATCGACCTGGCCGCTGTTCAGCTTGATTGTCCATTTGTCGTCCGGACAAGTTTGGGCGCCGAAGCTGCACACATTGCCGATGTAGAGTTTTCTTGCCTGCCAGGGTTCGAGACCTTCCGCAATTTGCTCGGGGAAACGTTTGGGATCGGCTGCTGCGCGGAAGGCTTCTTGCGTAAGAATGCTGGAGGCCTGATGGTGTCCGTGACCGTCGCGATCCGTTCCGGAAAAACGGGCCACAAGCACGTCGGGACGGAAAGTGCGAATCACGCGAACCATATCGCCCAGTGCGATATCGTGGCCACCCCATTTGGAAAACGTCTCCTCCGCGCTTTTCGAGTAGCCGAAATCTGCGACGCGCGAGAAGCGCTCCTGCACTCCGTAATATTGGTCGGCAGCAAGCAACTCGAGTGTGCGCAATACGCCAAGCACATCAGATAAATTACTGCCGACTTTATTCTGGCCGCCCTCGCCGCGGTTCAACGTCATCAGCAGTACGGTCGCGCCACGGCCGCGCGATTCGAGCGTGAGCATGCCGCCGTCTTCGTCGTCGGGGTGAGCGACGGTTTGCATCAAACGGGCGGTTGTGCTCAATCGGCGAAGCGATTCGCGCAGGCCTGGCAAACCCCGGTCTTGAGGCAGCTCGGGAGGAACGCCCATGTAAGAAAGGGGAGCAAATTGCGGCGGCTGGTTCGCAGATGGGGCACTCCCGAAGTGAATTGGAGTATGCGATCCGAACGAGAAAACCGGAACTGTGAGTAATAGGGCCAGAAAGCTAATGAAAACGCTCGTCACGAGGCAACAATGGACCAGTTTGCTCCGTCGCGATCTCGCGTCAGTCGATAATTGCACCTTACAAGGATGGGGCCTGAGGCCATTTTGACGCAAATTGTTTGCCCGTATCCGGCTTGATGCCTACTGCCGCCCTTCTTTCAGCGACGCCTGACAATTGCTGGCAGCAGTGAGCACACGATTGAATTCAGTGTCCTTTCGCAGGTCCTTCAGCAGCGGATCTTCCAACAGGGGCGAGTAAGCACAATAATTTTGCTGGACGGCGTTCTGCAGCAGATGCAGGGCCGGTTCCTTTTGTCCGCAATAGGCCAACAACGCGCCAACGCGATACCACTCCTCGGGATCAAGTTCGGACATCACCGAGTTTTCCGCCTCGCGGGCAATGCGCTCCATATCGGGCGGCCGCTGCGGCTGGGTGCAGGCAGCCAGCAAATCCCGATGGTAAACCTCCGCCTTGCCGACGTCCTTTATACTCTCGCGCGCTTTGATTACGCTTCCTTGCGCCAGATAGTCGAACGTCGTTACCCATGCCGCCCATTCGGAACCAGGATCGAGGCGTACGAAATCCAGGGCCCGGTCGGCTTTGCCGATTTCCAGAAACGCATAAGCGCACGAGCGGAAGCTGAAATTGCCGGGATCGAGGGAAAGTGCTTTGTCGCATTCCTGAGTGGCTCGCTCCGTTAACCCCGCATAACGAAGCACGTAGCTCAGGGCAAAGTGGGCATCTGCACTCTGTGGACGGCGGCTAGCCAGATCAGTGGCTTCATCGTAGGCGTGGCTGAGATCGCCGCGTTCTACGCGGTTAGTGATGAGATGGCTTGCGGCGGAGACAAGATTAGGATCAAGCGCAATCGCTTTTTCGTAGGCGCGATTCGATTGCTGGAACATCTGCTCGCCGCCGCCGCCGTAAGTAGAATCGTAATAATATCGTTCGCCGACTGCCTCCCAGGCCGGGGCGTAGCCTGGATCGACGCCGACCACGTGCTCCAGCACTGCAATTGCATCTTTGTTCTGGGCGGGATCGTGCGACAGAGCCAAGGCATGAAGATACAGGTCGTAGGCCTCCGAGCTCCTGGGGCGCGAAGCTGTGCTCAAGCTGCCTCCAGCGCCCAGCGCGGGCAGCAACCCTTGCTGGACCTGTGCGCTCAACTGATTTTGCAGTGAGATGAGATCGTTCACGCCGGCGGTGACCGTCGTTTGCCAGAGCAGCCGGTCGTTGGGGACGTCGATAGCTTCCAAAGTCACGGTGAGTTGCTCACCTTGGCGAATGAAATGGCCTGTGAGCAGCCGGCCCACGTGCAACTCCTGGCCTATTTTCCTGGGATCGATATCGGGCTCTACATACTTGCGCGTAGCGGAGGAGGGCCGCACCTCCAGCGAACGTGCATAGGTCAGTGTGCTGGTTAATTCATCAGCGAGGGCGAAGCGCAGGTATTCGACGGCAACATCGCCGTTCATATTTTGCAGAGGCAGCACGGCAATGGCATTGGCCTGTTCCAGACTCGAAGCTGACCGGTGCTTGAACCAGTAAGCCGCAACCGCGCTGAGCACGGTGAGGAGAATGGCCACTGTTCCAAGCAGCAACCAAAGCTGCCAACGGCTCGCGCCCGGCTGCCCGAAAGTTTGACTGGCGACCTTCAGCTTGGGAGCGGAGCGCAGCGCCGATTTTAGCTGCCCGGATTCTGTTTCCCGCTCGCGTTTTAATTGCTGCAGGTCGGCCTTCATCTGCAGTGCGCTTTGGTAGCGCTGTTTGCTGTCTTTCTCCATTGCCTTGCCGATGATGCCTTCGAGCTCGACAGGCACTTTCGGATTGATGGACCCGGGAGGAGCAGGCTTGTCGTGCAGGACGGCATCGAGGGTCATAAGGGAATTTTTGCCCGAGAACGGTTTCTTGCCGGTGCACATCTCGTACATGACCACGCCAAACGAGAACAGATCAGTACGGAAGTCGACATCCTCACTGCGCGCCTGCTCCGGAGACATGTACACCGCAGTTCCCGGAATGATGCCCACGGCCGTGAGGGAATCCTCCGCCATGACCGCATCGCTGTCGCCCACGTTGTGCAAGTGTTTGGCCAGGCCGAAATCGAGAACTTTCACCTGCCCGCTAGGGGTAAGAAAGATGTTGGCTGGCTTGATATCGCGATGCACAATGCCCTTGGCGTGGGAAGCGGCCAGGGCGTCGGCGACCTGAATGCTGATGTCGAGCACCTTGTCGGTCTCCATGGCACAGCCGCCGATGCATTGCTTTAGGCTCTCGCCCTCCAGCTTCTCCATCACAATGAAGGGATGCCCGTTGTTGTCTTCTATACCGTGAATGGTGCAGATGTTGGGATGGTTCAGTTGCGAAGCGGCGCGAGCCTCGCGGGAGAAGCGCTCGAGCGATTTGGCATCGCCGACCAGATTCTCGGGGATAAATTTGAGCGCGACGTGGCGGCCGAGCTTCAGGTCCTCGGCCTCATAGACGACCCCCATACCGCCCCCTCCCAGTTTTCCCAGGATGCGATAGTGGGATACAGTCTGGCCGATCATGGGAAGACGATACTCCCGTCGGCGCTAATGTTAGGCCCGCAGAGGCATCCGGTCAACTCTGTGTGAGGCACAGCTATGATTAAGAAAAAAATAGACATAAACAGGGTTTCAAAGTCTCCAGGTGGCCATGGCGGAAGTTAAGACTTCCGAACATGCTCAGTTAAGTGTACAATCCGCGTGCCCGGGTTTCCCCGCCTTTTACGAGTTTGGCCCATGAGTTTGTCACGACTAAGGTTATCACTGCTCTCAGCTGGAGTTGTCTTTTTAATCCTGTTGGGGTTTGTGGTATGGCGTGACTCGCAGATTCCATCAAGTGCGAGGACAGCTAAGCAGAATGTAATTCTCCGGCTGGCTGGTTCGAACACGATTGGCGCCGCGATGGCTCCATCGTTGGCAGAGGCATTTCTGAAGGCGCAGGGCGCAAGCAATGTGAAGGTCCTGCCCGGAGCCAATCCAGAAGAAAAAATCGTGCAGGGCATCCTGCCGTCACAAAGCGC
>JASIEN010000203.1 GCA_030045935.1 Candidatus Sulfotelmatobacter sp. | reverse complement strand
ACCGGAATTGGACTTTGCCTCGATACAGGTCACTGCGAGTTCGGCGGCGGAGACACGGTCACCGAAGCTGCCAAATTCGCGAGCGTTCTACGCTTCCTGCATATCAAAGATGTCGACAAAAAAATTCTCGAGGAATCGCGTCGCAAGAAACTCAATTTCGAGCAAGCCATCGAAGCAAAGGTCTTTACCATCATCGGGCAAGGCTCGATCGATTTCCCCGGCCTCTTCCGGCTTTTAGATAAGAACAATTATTCCGGGTGGATGGTAATTGAACAGGACGTTAAGTTCGGCGCCACCGTGATTCCACCGGCTGAAAGCGTCGCTGCGAGTTTGCGCTACCTGCATGGCGTGGTGCGCGAACTTGAAGCGGCACCGGCGCGGTAAGAATTGGCCAGCGATTTACCGGCCTGAACCGTCCTTTACTTGTGACTACTCAGAATGGCACCGGCGCAGGGCAGGACACCCGTCAGCATCCGCATCTGTTGCGCCGTCTCAGCATGCTCAATGCGGTTTCCATCAACATGTCGAACATGGTGGGAACTGGGCCGTTCATTACAGTCCCCGCCATTCTCGCCACGATTGGCGGGCCGCAGTCTCTGATTGCTTGGGGTGTCGGCGCGCTGCTCGCCATCGCGGATGGGCTTGTATTTGCAGAGTTGGGTGCGGCTATTCCCGCGTCCGGCGGCTCTTACATATTTCTTCGCGAATGTCTTGGGCGGAAAACCTGGGGCCACATGATGGCCTGGATTTTCGTGTGGCAATTTTTGTTCAGCGGAACGCTTGAGATCGCCACCAGCAGCATCGGCATGGCGGGATACGCGGGTTTTCTTTGGCCGCAACTGATGCGAAATCCCTGGGGCATAAAAGTACTGGCTGCCGCGATTACCGCCGTGGCCATGGTTGCTCTGTATCGCAAGATCCAGGACATTGCCCGGCTAATGCTCATTCTCTGGATCGGTATGCTGCTTACGGCTGCCTGGGTCATCTTCACCGGCCTTACTCATCTTCAGCCCCGCTTGTTGTTCGATTTTCCCGCTGGAGCGTGGCATATCGGACTGCCTTTCATTCTCGGTCTGGGCAACGGAACCATGCTCGTGATGTTCAATTTTCTTGGCTATTACCAGATTTGTTATCTGGGCGACGAGATCAAGCGTCCTGAGCGCGTCATTCCGTTCGGGGTGATCTTCTCGATCTTGATCGTGACCGTCATCGATTTTCTGATTTCGGTAAGCTTCACCGGGGTTGTGCCCTGGCGAGAAATGGTTCAACCGGGATCGCAGGCTTATGTGGCCATCGGCTCGGTCTACATGCAAAAAATCGGGGGGCATTGGGCATCGGCATTGATGACCCTGATGGTCGAGATCACTGCTTTCGCCGCCACCTACGCCATGATCCTCGGCTATTCGCGGATTCCCTATGCGGCTGCGCTCGACGGAGCTTTCTTTCGCTGGTTTGCCGAATTGCATCCCACGAAAAACTTTCCCCACCGTTCGCTTTTACTGGTCGGCTTTCTGGTTATCATTTCTTGCTTCTTCGACCTTGTGCAGATCATTACGGCTCTGATGCTGGCACGCATTCTATCGATGTTTGTGGCGCAGATTATCGGCCTGCTGATTTACCGGCGCGTGCGCCCCGATGCTCCCAGGCCATTTCGCATGTGGCTTTACCCCTTGCCTGCACTTTTCGCGATGGTTGGCTGGCTGGGTGTTTTCGTCACGCCCGCGCTTCAGCCCGGCGGCTGGAAGTTCATGGCATATGCCTTCGGAACAATCGCCGCGGGATTTGCCGCGTATTTAATTCTGGCCCGGCGTAAGAGTGATTGGCCCTTTGGGCAGCAATCCGTTGCATCTAACCGGTTAGAGGAAGAGGTCACTCTGCCGCATACCTGAGGAGATGGGTTTTCGCTGGAGGACTTTCTATCATTTTCTTGAATCTATGCTAGAATGGCGGCAATTTTAAAAAGTTCCTGGAGTGATTGAGCGGAAACGCTCTTATTAGTCTAAGCGCTAAGGCACATGAGCAGGGCAGCGTCCAAGCTCGGCATCGGAGTTCTGGGAGTCGGAGAAATGGGCCGGCGGCACGCCGAGAATCTCCGCCGCAGAATTCCTCAAGCCCGGCTTCTGGCAATTGCTGATGCTGCTCCCGGCAGAGCTGCACAGGTCGCTGCGGAATTGGAAGTCGAGCATTCCTTCCGTTCTCTGGAGGAGATGCTGGAGCTGCCTGGCCTGGACGCAATCGTTATCGCCACACCCGACAAATTTCACGCAAATGCAATCCAGACCGCCGCAGCGGCGGGAAAGGATGTCTTATGCGAGAAGCCGATCGCGGTCAGCCTGGCCGATGCGCAAAAGGCGTTGGCTGTTGTGGGCAAAGCCGGCGTCCGCCTTCAGATCGGGTTCATGCGCCGATACGATCCCGCCTACGAAGCTGCAATGAAGCACATTGAAGCAGGAGAGATCGGCGAACCAGTCATTTTCAAATCGGTCGGCCGCGACAAGGATGAGCCGCCCATCGCCGCATTCCAATCGGGCTTAAATGGAATGCTGTTCTACAACAATACGATTCACGACTTTGATTTGGCACGCTGGATGATGCGCGATGAAGTCACTGAAGTGCACGCCTACACCACGGTCGCCATTCGTCCCGAGTTGGCAAAGTACGGAGATGTGGTGGCCAGCACGGTCAACCTCAAATACGCTCGCGGCGCGATTGGCAACGTTGAATCGTTCGTGCAGGCCATCTATGCCTACGATGTGCGCACCGAGATTCTTGGGTCGAAAGGCGCAATCTTTGTAGGCTCTCTACAGAAAACGCCGGCAATGTTCTTAGCCAGCAATGGCGGCACGCAGCCTCTCGCCGACCATTTTCTTTCGCGCTTCGCGGACGCGTACCTTGGCGAGATGAATGACTTCGTAGACAACATGCTGCACGCTCGCCTTCCTCGTGTCAGCGGAGAAGATGGGCTGAAGGCGCTTGGTATTGCCGTAGCGGCTGAGCAATCGCATCTTCACGGCAAGCCGGTTCCAGTCGAGTTGAGTCGGGCGCGAGCTGCTGAATGAGGTCCGTATGAATCCAGTTGCTGTGGCTTACAAAAGTCGCTTGCATCAGATGACCCAGACAACCCCCACTCGTCTCTGGAACGATTCTGCCTCCATCCAGGAACTGACGTACTCAATCGAGCACGGCGCAG
>JASIEN010000202.1 GCA_030045935.1 Candidatus Sulfotelmatobacter sp. | reverse complement strand
TATGAATCGCGTTTTCCCACTCACCGCGCTCATGGCCGGCATGGGCTTTCCGGTGCTCGCGCAGCAAGCGGCGACGTCTCAGCCGTCGACGTCGCGCCCCGTGACATCTCAAATGCTGCTTGACGGCTTGAAGGACCCGGCGCAGTGGCTCATGTTTGGAGGGGACTACACTTCGCGGCGCAATAGCCCGCTGACGCAGTTGACTCCGCGGAATGTAAGTCAATTGACTCCTCAGTGGCTGTTCCAAACTCCCGCGCCTGCACCAGGACGTGGATTTGAAAGCACGCCGGTAGTACTCGACGGCGTTATGTACGTCACCGGGAACTTCAATCATGCGTGGGCGCTGGATGCGCGGACGGGACGGCAGATCTGGCATTACCAGCGAACGCTGCCGGATCGGCTCCGTGTCTGTTGCGGGATGGTGAACCGCGGCCCCGCCGTCTTGGGAGACAAGCTGTACATGGGCACGCTCGACGCCCACCTGGTTGCGCTGGACCGGAAGACTGGAAATGTCGTCTGGGATGCAACTGTCGAGGAGCCTAAAAACGGCTATTCCGTCACCCTTGCCCCGCTCGTTGTCAGGAACAAGGTGATCGTCGGCGTTTCGGGCGGCGACTACGCGACCCGTGGCTTCATCGACGCTTACGACGCCGAAACCGGGACCCGCGTCTGGCGCTTCTACACCATTCCCGGTGCCGGTGAGCCCGGGAGCGAGACTTGGCCTGGGGTCGAACCGATGCTCCGGGGTGGCGGCGCAGTCTGGACAACAGGAGCGTATGACCCCGCGCTGAATCTCGTGTATTACGGCACCGGAAATCCTAACCCGGATTACTACGGCGACGATCGGAAGGGCGACAACCTCTATACTTGCTCGCTGCTGGCGATCGACGCCGATACCGGCAAGCTCAAATGGCACTACCAGTTCACCCCGCACGACATTCACGATTGGGACTCGACGCAAGTCCCCGTGCTTGCCGATATCGCAATCGGTGGGCAGCCGCGCAAGGTCGTGATGCTCGCCAACCGCAACGGGTTCTTTTACGTTCTGGATCGCGAAAGCGGCAAGCTGCTGCTAGCGAAGCCGTTCACGGGGACCAAGTGGGCGAGGGAGATCGGCCCCGACGGCCGGCCCATCGTACTTGAAGATGTCGGAACCCGGGAGAATTGTTTGCCGGACCAGCGTGGCGGCACAAATTTCATGCCGCCGTCGTTCGATCCCGTCCGGCGTCTCTTCTTCGTGACTGCGCGAGAGACCTGCGTGACATGGGTATCGACCAAGCCAGAGACGATCACGCTGGGCGAGCCCACGCCGAGCGGCGGCGCCCGTCACTTTCAAGACGGTGCTCAGCAATATAGCGCGCTGCGCGCGATTGATCCGGCCAGCGGCGAGGTGCGCTGGGAGCACCGTTTCCGGGGATACCCGTCGGAGATCACACTTGATTTATCGGGAGGCGCCATGTCGACCGCTTCCGGGCTCGTCTTCAGCGGCGATAACGATGGCTATTTATACGCGTTCGATTCCGCAAGCGGGAAAGAGTTGTGGCGCTTCCAAACCGGCGCTCCGGTTTGGGGCGTGGCGCCGATCACCTATATGCTTGACGGCGTCCAATGGGTCGTCGTACCCTCGGGCGTAACGCTGACCGCTTTCGCTTTGCCGGGGAACCGGTCCCGATAGCTTCAACCGCAAGAAGCCAGCCAATCTTGCTCGATCGAGTTCTTCCGTTCAAATTGGGAACGCTTGGGATTAACCGCAACGGTCGGCTGCGACCAGCCATAGCGCGGCTGGCAACTTCACCTCTGAAGCTGTAGCATACGGTGTGAGGGCGCGCCGGATCGACTCAATCGCTGCGGCACGAACGTCCTCGGGTTGGTCCGCGAGCGCTCGTTTGGCGGGCCCCATCCCCGACGAGTGGAGGGCTGCATCCTCAACGGTGCCTCCAGCGGCAAGGTCTAATTGAACGTCCAATGGAGTGAACGAGGGCGGCGTGAAGCCGGCCGCCGTTAGCACCCGCCCGACTCGGGCCACGTCCGCAAATGAGAACGGACCGGGCTCTTCGGGGTCTGGTTTGGGGAGACGCGGCGCGTGCTCATAAACTGCATGTAGCGGAACCTGCAACCAGGGGTTTTCATGGATCGGACGCCAGCAGGCAAAACGAACGCGCCCGCCTGAAGCCAGACCTGTGCGCAGGTTCGCAAACGCCGCGACAGGATCGCCAAAGAACATCACTCCAAACCGCGAGACGATCAGTTCGGCGCTGAAATCGTGAAGCGGCAAGTCCGCGGCGTCGCCGAGTAGACAGGTCGCGTTGGCGAACTCGCGCAGCCGCTCCTTCGCGCGCGCGAGCATCGGCTCGGAGATATCGACACCAATGACACGGCCGGAAGGGCCTACAGCACGCGCAAATTCGATCGTAGTAGCGCCACACCCGCAGCCGACATCCAGCACAGTTAATCCGGCGCGTGGCTCGGCAAAGGCGAGCAGGGGCTCGGTAACCGGAGCGAGTATCCGATCGAGGTGGTCTTGCTGGCGCGCCCAATATTCGCCTTCGATTCCATTCCAACGCGTGCGCTGGTCTTCGTTGAAAGCTTGTGCGGGTGTCATGCTGTGTAAGATTTACTCTAGAACCACCGTACCTGGAATCGCGGGCGTTCCGCTACTTATTAGGCAACTGGGCTCGGCGCTGCCCGTAAGGAACGTCGCGAGACGGGCAATCTGCTTGTCTGTATGAAGTCCAGGGCAACGTTAAGTGCCATTATCGGTATCTATTAGGCGCGTCGATAACGGTGGTACGCCGGCCCGCGAACAGGATCGTCTCAGCGAATCCCAGACCGGGAGGTGCTTTGGATTCGCCCTCATGACTCAAAGAAACACAAACCCGCTCGCCGCAATCCTGTAAGTAGGAAGGGCTGCGGCCATTCCGGGCCGCGGTGGGGCACGGCTTATGAAAATCCTGAAAAAACTCATATTTATTTTGCCGGCGAGTGCGCTTTTGCTTCCGGCGGCGACCCGCGTGGATTTCGATCATGCCGTCAATTTCAGTAACTACAAAACCTACTCCTGGCTCAAAGTGGAAGCGGGCGATTCGCTGTGGCAGGACCGGATCCAGCGCGCCGTGGATGACGAACTGATGGCGAAAGGCTGGATGCGGGGTCCTACGGGCGGCGATGCGGCCGTTTCCGCGATCGGCTCAACGCACTATGAGCAGCAGCTCAACACGTTTTACGACGGTTTTGGCGGCGGTTGGGGTTGGTGGGGTTTCGGAGGTTTCGGCACTGGCATAGCGACCACCACCGTGCAAAACATCCCTGTGGGCGATCTGATGGTCGACATTTTCGACGGCAATACCAAGAAGCTGATCTGGCGGGGAACCGCGGAAAAGACGCTCTCCGGCAAGCCCGAGAAGAACGAAAAGAAGTTACGAGATGAAGTCCGGGACATGTTCAAGAAGTTCCCGCCGCTGGCTAAGGGCTAGGTAGATTGGCACGCCGATTTTGTGGGGTCTCTAAAAAAGAGACGTGGCCCGCCAATCTTCATCGATCGAATCCGATTCTGCAGCACAATCCGTCGGGAAAGGCGTCGCGGGCGCCGGAAAACGGCATCTGTCTGTCGTAGCGCATTATCGGCGTCTATTTTGGGGCCCGCATTCTCATTCCCCGGGGCGCAAAGGGCAGCCTGCGCCAAGATCCCCTGGGCTGGTAGTCTGCCGAACCAACGACGGTGGCCATCGGCGACCGCCGTGCAGGAGTCGTTCCTGCCCATACTAAAACATCAGGCGCGTCGGCATTAGGGGTACGCTCATTCCTCTCTAAGCTCAAAACGACGTAAGCTAAATCAATGGCGCACCTCAAACGCGCAATCGTACTTGGTGTTCTCGCGGCCCTGCTACTACCTGCGGCCGACGCGCCGAAGCCGAAAGTTCGCGCGATTACAGCA
>JASIEN010000201.1 GCA_030045935.1 Candidatus Sulfotelmatobacter sp. | reverse complement strand
GGTGACAGACACGGCATAGTCGGGAAGATCCAGATTGTCCGAAGCTCCCACATTATGAAAAGCATTCATCAGCACGATGCCCGAAAGCCGCGCCCGGTACTTTCCCGCAGTCTCCACCTTTGTCTGGTACTGCTCGTTGATCTTCGACCCTAACAGTTGGGTCGATTCCTCCAACTTCTGTACGCGGGCGTCAAGGTCAGAGGAAGGGACTGCGCTCGCTTGCGCTGGATTGACACCTGGATTTGGTGACGATGTCGCAGCACCAGCGCCAGCATTGCCCGAGGCCACAGCCGACAGAAGATTGCGCGTCTCCGTCAATTCCTGCCGCAGTTGCTGCATCTCGGCGCGCGACTGCGCATTCTCGGCCCGCATCTGTTCCAGCTCGCTGCGCATCTGGCGCAACTCCGAAGCTAACTCGCCTATGGCAGGCGTGGCTTCCTGGGAAGCAGCGGAAACTTGCTGCGCCACGGTTAAGCCGCACGACAGAAGGAATGCGACGATCGCCGTCGCAATTGTAGCTGGCACAAATCTCTCTGGGATTTTCACGCATCCTCCCGCGCGACATCCCGACTGTAGGCCCCAAAAAAGAAAACTGGGACTATGTGTCCGAATGCCGAATTGAAGTCTCTGTCTGCTTGTTTGCCGGCAAAAGAGGCGCACGTTGCACGTTATCGTCCGCCTCGTGCGCGCTCGCCTGAGTTTTCCCGGGAAGCGTGAGGCGAAACACCGTCAGGCCTTCCGGTGTTCGCTCGTGCAAGATCTCGCCTCCGTGATCGTGAACGATTTTCTGTACCACGGTCAATCCAAGGCCTGTGCCGTTTTCCTTGCCAAAGCTCACGAAGGGGTGAAACAGCTTTTCGCGAATGGGCTCGGCGATGCCGGGCCCATTGTCGGCAATCGCAATCGTGACCGCATGCCCGGTCCGCTCAACCGTGACGATGACCCTTCCGCCATTGCTGGGGGCGGCCTCACATGCATTTAAGAGCAGGTTGTAAAGGGCGCGTTCCAGCTTGCGGGCGTCGAACCAGGCGGAATTCTGACCACTGGTGTGGACTTCAATCGACGTGCCCTGGTGCCGGGGATGCAAGCGCACGGCCTGCATGGCCCGCTCCACAGTCTCAACAATGTTCGAGTAGGTCGGATTGAGCGATTCCCGCGTGCGGGCAAATTCCAGCAGCGAGTCGATCAGGTCCGTCATTTGGTTTACCCCGCTGCGGACCTCCTGATACAACTCCTCACGCTGCGCGGAGGTGAGGTGGCCGTCGCACAAAAACTCAGAATTCGCCACCACCGCTGCGAGAGCGTGGCGCAAGTCATGTGTGATTGAACTCGCCATGCGTCCAATGGTGGCAAGTTGTTCCGCCTCGAGCAACGCTTGCTGCGTCTTCAGCAGGCTTGCCCGCATACGGTCGAAAGCCTGCGTTAACTCTGCTACTTCATCGCTGCCTCGCGAATCCAGAGGATGGTAGTAATCGCCGTATTCAAGCGCCCGCACGCCGTCGACTAGGCTCGCCAATGGACGAGTGAAAGTATGGGAAATGAAGAACACCAGGCCGCTGCCGATCAGAACCGCACTCAACCCGAGCAGCAACAGCAGCCGGTTCAGGTTATCGAGAAACTTCGCCGCCTGGTCGTAAGAACCGAGCACCGAAAGCCGCACCGGCGTTTCCTGATGTCCTGAGAGATCGAGGGAAGTGGCCAGGAAATTTTCCTGGCCAACTTGCACGTCGTGAGGCTGGGCCTGTGAAGCGCTGGCAGCCAGCGCCCGAACCCCTGGCGTCTCGACTTGATCGGCAGCCAATGTGGTCGCCACGATCTCGTCGCCATAGGAAAACGCTACCTGGCTCGCGGAAACTTTGCTCACCTCGCGCGCCAGCCGGGCATCGATTTCATATCCGATAACCAGGAAACCGAGCCCTTCGGTTGTTCCGAAGTACACCGGCTGCACGAAAGTTTGATAAAGATGATGCCCGCCAAACCACCAGTGGCTGGAGTCCTCCTCATTTATGGATTTTTCGAAATACCGCTGCGCCATTTCGCGAGTGAAACCAGGAGTTTTCGTATGCAGTGCCACGACCTTGCCGTTACGATCGGCGAGAACCAAAAGATCGCTGCCCATCAATGGCCACACCTCGCGTGAAGCATCCTGAATCGTTGCCGGGTCGGGCGCGGTCATGATCGATCGCGTGATCGGCAAATATGCCACCAGCTCCGCCGAATGGGTCAGCATGACCTCGCGATCACGCTGAAAATTCTGGAACGTCGTGACTGAGTTCCGCAGATCCTGCTCGATGCCTTCGCGCACATGCTCACGCACGCTATGCCTCACTACGAGCAGGCTCAACGCCGTAAGGCTGGCCGTAATCGCAATCATCGAGAGCAGGAAACGTGTCCGCAGCCGCGTACGCGGCACCAGGCTTGCCGGGCGCGCCGGAACAGTTTGTGGGACGGGTTCGATTGTCTGGGACAAATGGTTTCAGCGAACGAACTTATAGCCCATTCCGTGTACCGTGCGGAAGTGTACCGGGCTGGCCGGATCGCGCTCCAGTTTCTGCCGCAGTTTCAGGATATGGTTGTCAACTGTACGGGTCGAGGGGTAGTTCTGATATCCCCACACCTCGTTCAGCAACTCGTCGCGGCTGATCACGCGGTCCG
>JASIEN010000200.1 GCA_030045935.1 Candidatus Sulfotelmatobacter sp. | reverse complement strand
TTTTTGACCGTTCGCCAGCTCAGCCATGCTGATGGGATTTACCCCCACATTCGCACTATTGCTGACAAGATTCGTGGTTGTATCAATTTGCGACACCGAATTCGAGTTGTAATTGGCTACGAAAACCGCGGTGTTCTGGGTTGTCGCCAAAAAGACGGGCTGCGGCGGAAAAGTGGTCAACGCGCCGGTGAGCTGTCCACTCGAAAGCGATGGCAAACCTGTCACAGTAACAGGCTCGTTATATGTAATCGTTGTCCCGCTGTTCGAGGTGACCGCAAATGCTCCATCGTACGCATTCGGGCTGCAGGTCGGAGGCGTGCAGTTCGGTATAGTCACGCCGGAGATCACAATCGTGTAGCCATTGGGAGCACTCAAGGCCGAGCTTAGAGTGACCGTGACTAGGGTACTCGGTGAAGGGGCTTCGCTGATTGAAACGATGCTCGCCGTCTGGTTCGGCAGGGGAATCGAATTCACCGGACCGAACCCGCTCGAGCTGCCAAGCTGTGGTGCGGTCGTGAAATTAGAAATAAGGTCGATTCCACCTGACACGCTTCCTGCGCTGGCCACAAATACACGGGCGTCGTTTGGAAGAATCGCCGCATGCGTGGGGTTGTTGCCGAATTTCGTATCGTTGGATGGAGTCTCGGCAATAATGGAATCGCCTGAAACGTCGATTTGCATCGCTCCGCCGGGATAATTCGGCGTAGTGGGGCTGATGCCGCTGGGCGCATTCGCATACAGCGCGTAGACGGCATGGAAATTCCCCGGAACCGGAAGCGGCTCAACCGGACAGCCCGGCACGCCGCTATTGCCCGTGCAAGGAATTACCACGGGACGATAAACCTGCCCACAAGCCGCCCACATCATGATGGCAAGCGCCACACCCGTAACTCCACTAGCGCGTCGAAAGCTCATCGGCACCCCGAGGTAAAAACTTTTATTTCTCCCGTGAGGAATTCAACATTCTAATGGCTGGACAACAATCTGCGCCAGAGGAGAGCCGCCAGTCTGGCGCCACCTCTCCCGGAGTGAATTGCCTGTTCGCTGGGAGATCCTTGGCTCCGCAAGAAGAACGGCTCCGCTCAAGATGACTCCTTGCAAAAAGAAACCGCTCAGGCTCAGTCGCGATCCTCTGCTCGGGCTGTGGCGTTGAATGTTCTGGGATGCACACAAACATGGGAGAGTTGGATCACGTGGCGCGAGCGCGCTCAGCGAAGCGGACGGTTAAGGTTCAAGAGTTACAAATCGAAAGCTCGAAAGCGTTCTACCGTTTTCTCGATCTCCCGCCCGCGGCCTTTGCCGGTGCCTCTTCCTGCGCGGTTCCCGCAGGCTTCTTTTTGCCTTCCATCTGGGCCAGGCTCTGCTTGAGAGCTGCCATCAGGTCGACGACAGGGGCCAATTTCTTCGGCTTCTCGACCGCCGCCACTTCGCCACCCTCAAGCTTGGCCTCGATCAACTTCTTTAAGTTTTCCTGGAAGGTATCTTTGTATTTCTTGGGATCCCATTCATCCGCCAGCGCCTCGATCAACTGGTGCGCCACTTTCACTTCCGCTTCTTTCAACTCGACGTCGGGCGCTCCAAACCCCTCCACTTTGCGGACTTCTTCTTCGTAATACATCGTATGCAGCATCAAACCGCCCTCATGCGGCCGCAAAAACACGGTGTACTCGCGGTTGTGCATGGTAATCTTCGCAATCGCCACATAGTCGCTTTCTTCGAGCGCCTTGGTCAACAGCGCATACGGACGGCGCCCAGCTTCTTCCGGTATCATGTAGTAAGAAGATTCGAAGTACACCGGGTCAACATCGCTTCCCTTGACAAACTCCAGGATCTCCATGGTCTTAGCCGTTTGCGGCTCAATCTTCTTAATCTCTTCCGGCTCGATCACGATGTACTCGTCCTTGCGGAATTCATAGCCCTTCACGATGTCGCTGCGGTCGACGACCACCCCCTCGGCCTGGCACACGTATTGCTGTTTCAGCCGTGATTTATCAGGACGATGCAGCATATTGAAAGAAATGCCGCTGGACCGCGCCCCGGAAAACAAGCGAACCGGGATGGAGATAAGTCCGAAAGTTAAGTACCCCGACCAGACTGAAGCTGCCATAGTTCTTTCCCTCTTAATGCGTCAAAGGTCGTTAGTCGCTTATTGCCGGCTCTAGGGTCTCTCCCTATAGCCAACAACCGGCGACTGCCGACCAACGACGTAGTATCGCTGTCGCAAACGGATGCGCGAGACCCTGCGGTTTAATAGACGGATCGAGTCTGCATTGGGTGACACATACCCATAACCCGCCCAGGACTGCGAGTTTAGACCATAATCCATCTTTCGATGCATAAATCTTCGGCCACGGGGAACCCAAAAGCGAAGCCAGAGCACATGGGGTCGGAACAGGCCGAACCCCATTAGTAGTTGTTGACCATGCAGGTTCCCTCCCCGGCAGCATGAGTAACGTTCCCGTTATAACTACCAGAACTACAGGATGGCTACTGCACAACATTGGAAGTAGCCTGAGAATGCCGCACGATCGGCCCATCCAGTTCCGCAGTTGAGGTACGGTCCATGCACCACCCCTTCCCGGCAAGTCCCCTGGTGACGTTGTTTTTTTCCTGGCTTCTTTTGACTTCGTTTCTTTTGGCTTCCTGGGCGGCATGGGCGCAAGTAGATGGTCTTCCGTCGCCGCCCGGCGCCGTCATGATGTCTTCCGCATCATCGACTCTGGCCGCGCCTCCAGATCAGCCAAATCTCTGGACGGTAAACAACCAAATTCATAGCGAGCTTGAAATGTCAGATGGATTTGTTTCCGTACTCGACCTGAAAGCTCCGGGAAAAGCCGTGGCGGAATATTCCAAAGGCCGCGAGCTCCTTTTAAAGAGGAATTTCGAATCTGCCTTACGCCACTTGAGTTCGGCTACATCGATCTATCCGAATTATGTCGCCGCCCATAATGCCCTAGGTCATACATACCTTGAATTGAACCGTAACGATCAGGCACGGGCGGAATTCGCCCGTGCCGCGGAACTGGACGACCATCTGCCGATTTCGCATGTGAACCTTGGCTATGCGGAATTGGCCCTGGCGCACTATTCGGCTGCCGAGCAGGCCATGCAAAAAGCCGCCAGCATTGCGCCTCTCGACCTCAGAATGCTGACCGCGCTCGCCTACGGTCAATATATGAACTGCCATTTCTCAGGGGTCATCCAGACTGCTCATCGCGTCCGGCTGTACATGCGCGAAGGCTCTGGTGTAATCCATTTTTTTGCCGCCGCCGCATGGGAAGCACAGCACAACTTCGCGGCCGCAGAGCAGGAGTTGAAAACCTTGTTGAAGGACGACGTCAAGTCGCCAGCGGCGGCCGAGGCTCAACAGATGTTGGCACGGCTCAAGAAAGAGGAAGCCCTGCACTCCGACCCCCGGCCGAATCCGGTGTCGATTCAGGTATCGGATGATCTTCCCATATCCTCGTCCAGTGTTCCCAGTGGCCCAGACGCGCAATCCGAGGAACCTAAAGAAGTTCATAACTCTGCGATTTCATCCGGCGGCCTCAACTTTTCCCCTTCTGCTCTTTCTTCAGAAGCAATGCGACCCACCGGACTGAAGCCAAGCACAGCGGGCTGGGGGTCAAATTACGACGACCCCGTATTTCGCGTCTTTGACGACGAGGTCATGGTTTTCTTCTCCGCAGTTGACCACGGCAAGCCAGTCACGGACCTCAGCAGCGATGATCTGAAGATCCAGGACAATCATCTGCCTGCCGCGGTCGTGA
>JASIEN010000199.1 GCA_030045935.1 Candidatus Sulfotelmatobacter sp. | reverse complement strand
ACACACGAGGCTGGCTGCGTTAGGGCTCCCGAGTCCCGTCGCAAGGTCGTAACCGGGCGCCGCGCCGTATGACGGCTGATAGGATTGCGCCGCCGTTGTGGGGCTGGTGTTTGCAACCGCGATCGCGCCGCTGCCTCCGCCGCCAGTCAGCGTAAGCGGCGTTTCCGGCTGATAACCCGAGCCTGCAGAGCCGATGGTGATGCTGCTGACGTAGTTTGGCCCTTGGCCCTCACTAGTGTTTGCTATCGAAATAAATTCCGCGTTCGAGACATTGCCGACAGTACCAACGCCCCAGGAGACATTGAAATTCCCGGCATAGCCCGGATTAATCGCCGTGAGCGTCACCACGTTGGTCGACTCAGTCGCCGTGGCGCTGGCATTGGCCGTCTGACCGCTGTAGACGCATCCCGCTGTCGCGCACTGTGCGGAGTTGTCGTTGATCACCGCTTCCAGGTTCTTCGCCGTATTCGTCTCGTTGGTGGTGCGGCTTGAAGAGGTAGAGAGTTCCACCTGGTTGGCGGCCGTCGGAGTTCCGGTGACGAATGTGTACGTTGTGCCCCCAACAATGATTTCCATCCCCGGCCAAGTGGTGGCTGAGGGCCCCGAGATGAGTGAAACCGTCCACACGGCATTCGTTGTGCCGGCTGTCACCGATGCCGAGCAGGTTGCCTGCGTGCCGCCGGCCCAGAGGGTTGTTCCGGTTGGCGAATTGTAAGCATCGCTGTTGGTCGGCCCAGCGATACTGCAAGAGGGCGCGCTGGTGTACCCGGTGCCGCCATTGATTACAGTGGCGCTGGTGACGTTATCCGTACTGTCCACACCATACGTGCCGGAAGGCAAGTAGCAGTGCGCACTCTCGACGTTGCCATTATCCTCACAAGCCAGATCGATATCGCCTTGTGTGATGTCGTTGAAGGGGCATCCGGCGGTATTGCCGGTGCTGGAATTGCAACCGTTGCCGAGGAAAGTCCCGCCCGAGGTGCCGTACTGGTTTTGGCCGATCTGGTAGTACAAGGGATTGGGATTGCCCCAACTCTCGCCGGTCTTTTGATTGATCAGAGCCTGAATGCCCGCCATGGTGGGAGAAGAAACCGAAGTGCCGCCAAACCCTGCCCACGTGTCTGGCGCGCCCGTGCAAGGCTCCGAACCTCCCCTGGTTTCGTTCGGATCTGACCAGCAAACGACCTCATAGTGTGTCCAAATGCCGTTCGCTGCGAACATGGAAACGTCGGGAATATCGCGCACGCCGTCGTTGGGCACGCCATAAACGGCCTGACCGCCGGCGAGCGACGCGCCCGACTGCCACGAGGGCTTGGCATAGCCCTGACAGTTTGGCGCGGAAATCAGGTAGGAGCTCTGATTTGTACCTGCGGCTCCCGTGGCACAATTGCTCGCGCCTCCGCTGCCCGTGCCGGTACTCAGATAAGTCGCGGGCGTGTCGTAATTGCTGTTGTTGCACATGCCGGAAGTCCCATAAGTCAGGTAGGAGCCTGTGACAGCTTCAGAGATCAGAACGTCGGCGCAGGCATCATTCCAAGGCATTTCCGGAATGTAGCTCAAAGCGGATCCGTAGGAGGGTGAGTTCGTTGCGCTCCAATAGGTGCTGAGCGCCGCGCCGCCGTTCTGGTTCGTCATCGAGTTATATATGTCCTCGAAATCGGTTCCACCGACGGTTACGTTGTAGGGAGTTTCGCCCCAGCCTGTTACTCCCAGGCTGGTGACATCATAGTCCTCACCTACGCTAAACTCGTTCGAGCAACTGGAAGGGCCCTCATCGCCCGCCGATACGAAAACTGAAATGCCCTGCGCCGCAGCCTGCTCATACGTATTGTTGAAGGTTGCGTTTCCGCCGCTCCCGTTAAGCGCTTCGCATTCGCCATAACTGACGCTAACCACACCGGGATAAGGTCCGCTCGCGTTGATCAGGTTTTGCAGGGCGATCTGGCCGCCAAAGGTAGTTGAACTCGACTTGCAGGAGATCAGCTCAATCGCGGCGCTGGGCGCCATCGCGCTCGCTACTTCGACGTCGATGGCTGCTTCGCCATCATCTCCGTTGGTGCCGGGATCGGCGCAGCCGCCGGGATGCACCATGCTATAGCTTCCTAAAGGAAATGAGCTGGAAAGGCCAAAGGTAGAGCGGTAGGTGTTCCAGTCACTGGCGCCATTGGAGCCGGCGGTTCCGTACGTGTCCGTGTCTTCTACCAAGGCGATCGTCTGGCCCTGACCGGAATAGCCGGCGGCCCAGAGCGGATTCAGATTGTAGATAACCGCGTTGTCCTGCGGTGTGATGGCGTAGCAGGTGCCCGGCCAGGTGGGGAAGGTCGACGTAGGACAACCGGCAAATGTGTAGTCGGGCCTAACCTTGTACATGGGGTGCGGTTTGAAATCGTTCAGCGAGAAAACGCCCTTGACTACCGGTGCCAGCGCTGCCGGGACCCACGGATCACCCATGTTGGCAATGTGCGCTTGCCCGCCCACCTCGATGTAGTGCATGTCTGCGTGAAATGCCTGGCGCAGCGAGCCTGCGGGGCCCGAGAAATCGATCATCATATGGTTGGCATACACGGTGTTGATACGAAAACCATGCGATTC
>JASIEN010000198.1 GCA_030045935.1 Candidatus Sulfotelmatobacter sp. | reverse complement strand
CCAGATCAGCGATCTCGACCACGCCGTCCTGCTCGACCGCACCATTCAATGGATGTTCCACAAATCACGTCTGCTGACGCGCAACGTAGGATTGACGAAAAAGGAACGCAAGAACGGAGTGCCCCAACTCGAAAGGTACGACCGTACCGATGCCGCAGCCGCGAAGCGGCGGGAGAATGCAGCCCACGGCGCAAGCCGTGGGTTGGAATTGGATGAGGGGCAAGCCCCGAAGGGGCGAAAGAATGGAAGCGATGAAGGAGCCACAGTCGACGATGCCAACGCCAGCTACATTGAACTCGTTGTCAGCTCCTCGAAAGGCCTCATCGACAAATCCCGCGCCGAAATCGTCGATCTCGCTTTGAGAGAAGTTCGCGAATTCTTCCCGGCAGCGTGCACCGCCAACCTGATCAAATCAACGGTCATCAAGGAACTTCACGCTACTTATTCGCCACGTCCGGGAATCGATGCTTACCGTCCTCAACAGCGCACGCCCTGGCCGCGCGTTTTCCTCGCTGGAGACTTCACCTCTACCGGCTGGCCCGCCACCATGGAGGGCGCAGTGCGCAGCGGTTATCTGGCTGCGGAGAGATTAGCGCAGAACGAAGGGATGCAACGACGCTTTGTGTCGCAGGACCTGGCTGCCAGCGGATTGATGCGGCTGTTTCATGCGGCAAATGAGAAACGGTAAGTGCTTCGCCCCGCTCAGCCCGCCAGCAGCGCCACGCCTCCTGCCACCAGTACCGCCGCAATCCATCGTCGCCGGTCAACTTTTTCGTGTAAGAAAAATTTTGCGGCGAAAGCATTGCCGATGAAGGTGAGAGAAGCGGCCGCAGGGCCGACCAGGCTCACGTCTCCCCAGGAAAGCGCAAACAACAGACTGAAAAAGGCCAGCGCCATGGCTGTTATGCCAAGGAGAAAGTTCAAATTGGCCAGCGTGCGCCGTATGATCACAAGAATCCCAAGTTCTTTCCAGAGCGCCTGAACATCGCCGACCTGCTTCATGGCGCATGAGAGCAGAACGTCGCCGACCACTGACGCAAGCGTTATCGCGAGGATGGCGCCCCAGGTATAGAGAGTTTTCATTGCCGCGCCCCGCTGACAGCCGCGCTGCCGGGCTGCGCCTCATGTTCGATCGGCTCGAGTGGCGGATGAGTGGTAAGGGCCGGTCCGCCCGCCACGAAGCCGACTCCGCTGGTAATCAGGGCAATCCCAAGCCAGCGCAGCGGGCTGACATGCTCATGCAGAATGAACCGCGCAACAAGAGCAAGCAGAACGTATCCCAGCGAGGTTGCGGGCAGGACATACGTTAGGTCAGCCCAGGAAAGTGCGGTTGTGTATGTCGCGAAAAATGCCAGCAGCAGAACAATTCCGAACGCAACCCACGGATTAAGCACAGCAACAATAACGCTGGACAGATGACCAATCGTGATGCTGCCGGTCTGCTTCATGCCATGCGACAGCATGGCGTCACCGGCAGAGGCGAAGATGCTGACACCGGCGAGAATGAGGTAGTTGCGGAAGGTCACGGCTACCGTTCACTAGAGGGACACAAAGAAGAGCTTTCAGGACTTTCTCCTGCCCACTGATTACGCTTTTGCCGGCTCCGCCGCAACCGTCTCGCTTCCGTGCTTTTTCACCAGCTTGTTGCGCTGTGCGCGCAGCTTCATGAAGGTCTTCGCTTCGCGGTAAAGACGCTTCCGCTCGCTCCTGTCGAAGGCAGCCTTCCTGAGAATTCGGAACACGGCCTTGGGACGGAAGTAATACTCGTCATAGAAGCGGTGCACCGAAGCGAGAATTTCGTCCGCGGATAACCCGGGATATTGAATGTGCGCCAGTTGATGTCCGCCTTCATCTACCATTTTGTTGTTGCCAACGATGAAGCCGTTTTTCACTGCATATTCGTACAGCTCAGTCCCAGGATATGCGTGGGCGACTGAGACCTGAATGGTTTCAACGTCGAGTTCTTTGGCGAACTTGATCGTGGTGTTGATCGTCTCGCGAGTTTCTCCGGGCAAGCCCATAATGAAGTCGCCATGAATGACCAGCCCAAGCTTGTGGCAGTCCTTGGTGAACTGGCGGGCACGCTCGACGGTTGCACCTTTCTTGATGTTCTTCAGAATCTGCGCATCCCCCGACTCATAACCCACAATCAGCAAACGGCATCCCGCTTCTTTCATCGCTTTCAAAGTTTCAAAGTCCGTTGTGACTCGCGAGGTGCATGACCAGGTGAGTCCCAGCGGCTTCAGCTTGCTGCACAACTCGATCGTCCGCGCCTTCTGAATATTGAAAGTGTCGTCATCGAAGAAAAATTCTTTTACGTCGGGCCAATACTGTTTGACCCTCGACATTTCAGCGGCAACATCATCGCTGGAACGCTTCCGCCAGGGATGTCCGCTCAAAGTCTGTGGCCACAGGCAGAAGGTGCATTGCGCCGGACATCCACGCGTTGTGTAAAGTGAAACGTAGGGATGCAACAGAAACGGCACGTTATACCGCGTCACATCGAGATCACGCTTGTAGACCTCGGTGACATGGGGAAGTGCATCGAGATCCTGAATCGGCGGCGCGTCTGGGTTGTGAACGATCTGGCCGTCTTTCAGGTAGGAAACGCCGAGAATATCCTCGATGGGCTTGCCTTTTGCATAGTCCACGACGGCCAAGTCGAACTCTCTGCGTACCACGAAGTCGATCGCAGGACATTCGCGCAAAGATTTCTCCGGCAGCACGCTTACGTGCGGCCCCACGAAAGCGATTTTCATCTTAGGATTAGCCGATTTGATGGCTCGCGCCAGGCCGATGTCGCCCGGAAAGCCGGGAGTGCTGGTAAACAGCACCAGGAACTCGTAATCTTTGGCAATTTCAATGGTCTGCTGGGCCGAAATGTAGTGAGGAGGTGCGTCCAGAAGCCGCGCGCCCTCCAGCATCCCCGCGGGATAGGCCAGCCAAACAGGGTACCAGTATGACTCGATTTCGCGTGTAGCCGGCCAGCGGGAGCCTGCACCCCCATCGAAGTTCTCAAAAGACGGCGGGTTCAGAAACAGTGTTTTTAAGGGCATAGTTGGTATATATAAATTCTAACATTAAGGCCAATAGATGCGACTAAGGGATAGCAGTGCAGTTTCCTTGTCATCCTGAGCAAGCCTTTTTTGCGCAGTTTTGCGCAGTGAAGGCTCTGGGCGAGCCGCGCGATGCGGCGCACTTTTTGCGCCGCTTAATTCGCGCGTTTGGCTCGCTTCCTTATCAAACTGCGCCACTACCGACTAAGGCCTATCAATTCCGTACCTCATGCCATCATCTCTACTGACTCACACCGCGACCTTCAGGATGCACCATTTCTGTCCCATAGACGTTTGTCAGACTGGTTCTATCGGTTACTCCCGGATTTTGGGCTGCTCTTATGCGCTTTGCCCACGCATTCCGCCTGAAACAGGCGGTCGTCAAGGCGGTGCAGGGTTTTCGCCATGGCCGGAGTGATCAGCGGATAATGCTTGATCTCGAACAGGTAATAGACGATAAACCAGACCGGCTGGCCGGTGGTCATCCAGTGCTGGCGGTCGAAACGCTTCAGATTAACCGGCAGGGAATAGCGGCGCAGGGTGCGCTCCCGGCGCAGATTGAAGTATCCATTGAAATAAGTCAGGGCCAGTTCGCGTAGGGTGCGATGCACCGGCTCGCGCCAGCGGCATCCGGCGTAGTTTGATTTGGCAACCGCACCCCAGCAGCCATGCTGACGGAAGATGGCAAGGACGTGGTCGGTATCGTGATCGGCTTCGAGGTCGAGCAGTAGCGGAGGGTATCCGTTGGCTCGCAGCGCCGCGGCCGCGAAGATTGCGCCTTCCGTGCAGTGTGCGGTTTGTTCCGCCAACACACGGCGCGGCGACCAGGCTGTATCGGCCAGGTGATAAAGAGCGTCGTCCAAGAATTTCTGGACGCCGTAAGGGTTTTTCATGCTGCGCAGCTTGCGCAGTTCTTTCGAGGAAAACTCGGCGAGCGGGTCGGTCATCGAGGGATGAGTGTACACGATGGCATCATGACTTTTTGATGCCACCGCACGGCCCCAAATGACGGCGCCTCCTGTCCGAAAGGGACTTCCGGCAGAGGGCAAATTTCAGCTCCGCCGACGGAGTTGGCGTCATTCCGAAGATCCGCGTTTTCAGGTAGACCCTCGGCGTTAGCCGAGGACGGCGAAGCCGCGGGCGAGGAATCTCCCCCAGAATGGGTCGTGTCGGGAGATCCTTCGCTTCGCCTGAAAAACTGCTCCGCTCAGAGCCTGCCCTGAGTCCGCGAAGGAATGACGCCATGCAAAGAAGAATCCGCTTCAAACTGAACCGAACTCCTGTTCGAATTGTCACAAGTTGCCGTAAGCAGCCTCTCGCTGATGTAAACTCTATCCTCAAATCATGGTTCCTTAGAATCTGGGCCACGAAAAGTGTTTCGCCTCATACCAGGGTAAGTGCCATGCTCGTGGCGGAAAGGACGAGCCGTGTGTTTTTCAGCGACAGTGAACTTTGCCGGCAGTGCGGCGCTCGGTGGCGCCGGAGTGGCTACATTAGCGAAAGTGAAGCATCGGCGCGAACTCCTATTTGCTGCCATGCCGATGTTGTTCGCCATTCATCAGTTCATTGAAGGATTTGTGTGGCTGGGATTGGATGGCCGTCTCTCGTCCACGGTGGCACACGATATGGGCGCGGCGTTTATGCTTTATGCCCAGGGACTTTTACCGTTGCTGGCTCCCCTCAGTGTGTTCTTGTTCGAGCCCAACGCGGAAAGCCGGGGGCGGATGCTGCCCTTCGTTCTACTAGGCGGAGCCGTTACGCTTTATATTTTGTGGGCGCTAACCGCATTTCCTCTCCAGCTCTACATCGAAAAAAACAGCATCGTATACATGAATTCGGCGACCAACAATATTGTTATTGCGTTGCTCTATATCGTGGTCACGTGCGGCTCGCTGTTCTTCTCGCGCATCCGGATGATGGTGGCTTTCGGTGTCGCCAATCTGGTGATCTTGCTGATCGTGATGGCCGTGAAGCGGTATGCCTTCACATCGGTGTGGTGCGCATATGCGGCTGTCGCCAGCATTATCATCCTGGCCTATTTTTGGACCAGCCACGAAGAGCGCCCCTTCCGCTATTAGCAGATGACAACGAAACTGCTACTGCCTGATCGATGTCATCGTTGACAATTCCCGCTCATAAAGGGCAAACTACCGCATCCGCCGAATTCGTGATTTCGCGAGCGTCTACGGCGGTCACAAGAAAAATTGCGGCCCAGCAGCGATTGACCATGGAGCAGCCAGTCTCCTACACGCTCGATTCCACCCTGGAAACTGTGGACCATGCGGAAGAAAAAGCGACCCGCATCGCCACTGAGCTTGGCTTTCCAGAGGAGGAAGTGATGCAGATTTCCATGGCGGTGCGTGAAGGCGCGGTTAATGCGGTGCTGCATGGCAATGCGTATTCTCCCGATAAGAAGGTTATTCTGGCATTTGAACGCACGCCTGATGGCCTGATCATTACCATTCGCGACCAGGGCAAGGGCATCAACCTGAATGAAATTCCCAACCCGCTGGCGCCGGAGAATCTGCTAAAGACTTCGGGCCGCGGCATCTTTCTTATGCGTTCTTTTATGGATGAGGTGGAAATCCGCCCGTCACAGACGGGCACAGAAGTGAAATTGATCAAGCACGTCCACGGACCATCCGGGGGCGGCAAGGAGGGGTCTCAGTGAGCATGAAACTCAGTACTCGGCAGGTGGACGGGGTCACCATTGTAGATTGCAGTGGCCGCATCACGCTTGGGGAAGGCAGTGTAATGATGCGAGACATCGTGCGTGACCTGCTCTCGAAAGGAAACAAGAAAATTGTTCTGAACCTGGGTGATGTGAATTACATCGACAGCTCAGGAATCGGCGAACTGGTCAGCGCCTTCACCACCACCAAGAACCAGGGCGGCGAATTGAAGCTGCTGAATCTGACCAAGAAGGTGCACGATCTGCTGCAAATCACGAAGCTGTACACCGTTTTCGACGTGAAGGACGATGAGGCCGCGGCGGTAAAAGGTTTCAAATAGTCGCCAGAGTCCGCAACTCAGGGCTGGCGTGAGTCCGATTTGCCAGCCCGGGTGCTCTTCTCCAAAAAAGAGAGAGACGGCGATCTGTCTCCACTCATCTCGCTTCTTCATCACTCAGAGTTGATTCCTTCATGCGTCTGGCGACAGCGGCGGGGATGTGCATTGCAATCATTCTCAGATCTTTTGAGGTTGAGGGTAGAGGCGCATCGATTTCCCGGACAAGTGTAATCAAGTCTGTAAGTCAGAATTTCGTGATGGCGGTTCTCCCAGTCAGCCTGCGATGACCGCACGCTTGTCGGAGGGTTCGTCGTGGAATCCTCGTAGAATTGCCAACCTCGAACAAGAGAAGACAAGCCGGGGTTAGCCAATGCGCGTGGAGGGGCTGCCAGCCGAGCTGCTTGAGGCGACGTTTGATCGCATTCAACACATCATCGGCGGGATACTGAGATTTAGGGTGATAGATAATTTGGTCTTTACCTTGAACGAGGGCCTGTTTGACGTCCGTGGCGCCCGGAACCACGACAAAATAGGACGGAGCGCTGCCGCGTTCCCCGGGCGTCGCCCGGGCCAGGAACAGATGCATGTCGCGAGCACGACCAGCAAAACCCTGCGATCTGACGTGACATATCGTGGATCCAAGTTTTCCACAGCCGGTTGTGACGATTGACCTTGCTGATTTCTTCCGGTTCGCCGGACTATTCCTGACATGTTCCGCGTCCGGAATGTCCTTGCTTTCCTTTTCTGTCTTCCACCCGTTCCCTTAGCCGCCTCCGATTGCCTGTCTATCTCCCAGGCCGCCCAGCATGTCGGTGAAACCAAATGCATTACCGGCAAAGTCGTACGCGTGAAGGAGGGATCGAAGGGCGTACACTTCGTCGACTTCTGTGAAGACCAGATGGCTTGTCCGTTTACCGTCGTGGTCTTTCCTGCCGACCTGAAAGATGTGGGCGATGTGCGGCGGCTCGCAGGGCAGCTCATTGAGATTCACGGGCCAGTGAAGCTCTACAAGGGCCGGGCGGAAATTATTTTGAGCCGGGTGAGCCAGCTGACTGCCGGATCGACACTGATTCCTCCTCTGCCCAAGAATTATGATGTCGAGAAGCAGGGGAAATACAGTGCGGGAAGAATTCATCCACCCAAGAAGCTGAAGCCGCCCAAGCAAACGACGAATTCTGCTGCGACCTACGGGAATGAGGCGGATGTAGAGGAGCCGCAGTGATTTTGTCTTGAGGTAATGTTCATATTTACACATTGTGTGTACATGATGGTAAAATGAACCCTGGGCCATCCATGAAAGGCGCTAGTAATCTCTCGCACAAGCATTTTCGTCTGGACGCGGGAAAGATCAAGCGGGCGCAGAAGGCCCTGCGCGCGAAAACGGAAACCGAAACCGTCGAGCGAGCCCTTGATTTGGCGATTGCGGAGAGCAAGAGAGACCGCTTGACGCGTGAGGCGAATCGCCGCTTCATCGAAAGCGGCATCGTCATCAAAGATGTTTTTGGCGCCCTGGATGAGTAGATGGATTCGGCGCTGCTCGATTCCTCGGTTTATATTTCGGCGTTCCGGAGCCCAGATACCGCTCTGGCCGTCGAACGTCTCGTCTCCGACGTAAAGCTCTGGCTCAGTGCAGTGGTGCTGCAAGAACTGTACGCCGGGGCACTCCAACGTGACCGCTATTTGGTGGAAACTCTCGAACGGCGCTTTTCTTCAGAATTCAGGATTGTGGTTCCAGAGCTCGACGACTGGGTCCAGGCCGGACTGGTGCTGGCCCGCGTGGCGACGAAGCATGGTTACGAGAAAATCGGCCGTAGTCGCCTCACCAACGATGCTTTGATTGCCATGAGCGCTGCCCGAACGGGCATCCGTGTAATAACATGCAACGCGCGAGACTTCGAGAAGCTCGCCGAATTTCGGCCTTTCCGTTGCCAGTGCGTCATCCTGTGAGCAGCTTTCGGTCACACCATCCCCCTTTTGAGTTCGTCCAGGGAATAGCGAGTTCCGCGCCATACCACTCCACGGTTCCGCAGCGTCTGAAACATCGAACGCAACAGCGTATAGATGAACAACGTCGTGCTTACAGGGTGCAGCAGGAGATAATAGGGCCGCACTTTCGAGTACCACGACATACCCACATAGACCAGAAACATTGAGGCCAAAGCAATCGCATAGGGCAAGCGCGCCCAGCCGCGAGCGAGGAGAACTCCCAAAAACGGCAGCAGATTTAGAAAGGCCAGCATGAACGCCGAAAGAAGTGTGCGCCACCGTTGAAACGATAATATGGCGAAGAAGTTCTTTGTTAGATTGTTCACTACACCCATGGCGCCACGTGCCCAGCGGATAGAAATTAAGTCGGCGCCGAAAACATTGCGCTGCGTGAAGCCGGCACTCTTTATCAGCTTGCCAAGTTTCATATCGTCGAGCACTTCCATACGGAGCGCTTCGTAGGTGCCGACAGCCTCATACACATTTCGGCGAACCAGGTTAAATGCGCCAATCCCCATATGATCTCTTGTACCGGGGTTCGCCACTTTCCATGGTCGGTGCCCAAACACGAACATGGTTTGAAAGAAGGCGATCATCATGTGCTCGCCGGGAGTTTTCATGATCATCCGCGGAAACAAGACCAGATGATCGACTTTCTCAGATTCGGCATAGGTCAGCGCACGGCGCAAAGAATCGGGCTTGAACAAGACATCAGCATCCGTAAACAAAAGCCAATCCCCGGATGCTCGGTTGGCAGCGGCCCACATCGCATGCGTCTTGCCCATCCAACCAGGAGGAAGTTCCTGATGATGGAGAATCTTTAGATCTGCCTGCCCCACGCTTGCCCTGAGCGCACTCGAAGGGTCTCGCCGTTTTTTCCAGAAGTGGGCCGCGACCTCATCCATAATTTCGCCGGTGCGGTCGGTGGAACGATCGTTTACCGCGATCACTTCGTAATTGCCGTAATCCAGCGCAAGCAGCGAGCATAGGGATTGCTCAATGTCTGCTTCTTCGTTGCGGGCAGGAACGATGATCGAGACGCGGGGATTCGCGCTGGGGGGGCGGCCCCATTCGGGGTGGGAGATATCGGCTACGCTCGGCATGCCAATGGCGGCGTCAACAATGCGCGAGAACCAGGCGAGCGCGAGGATCGTGCCGGCGATCCAGTAGGCGTAGTACATTGTGTGTACAGATCGATAGATGTCATT
>JASIEN010000197.1 GCA_030045935.1 Candidatus Sulfotelmatobacter sp. | reverse complement strand
CGACAAAAAAGCCCAGCGAATCGGATTATTGCCCGCTAACCAGGAGTGCCCGACTCCTGGTTCCCATATGAACTGAACTTCGGTATTGCTGCCGGTGCAACTGGTAGCGATATTCCCCGTGTCACCCGAGATCCCCGGAGTTGGAGCGTCATTGGCGTTGTTGGGCGCATCGTTCACGCACAAGGTCTGCGTGGTTTGAAGCGAAGAACAATTATTTTGCTGCACCCAGTAATTAAAAGTGTCGTCAACCGTGTCAACCGTGTAAATAACACCGGAGTAGTTGGTCGTTCCGTAGTTGCACGGCGGCAGCTCAGTATCTGCGGTGCCTTGCCACTCCTGGACGGAGACGGGCGCCACCGCAGGGCCGGGTGTAAGCACCGGCGGCGGAACCGGCAATTGATTCACAAGCTCGCCCGACGTGGGCGCAATGGCCGCGACCAGATCAGAGATCTCTACCCCCACTCGCTCCGCCATTTGCGCGCCCGATGAGAAGCCGGTGACATAAACCTGATTGGGATCCACATTGTACTGAGCTTCCAGATTGACGATGAGCTGCCGGAGGAAGCCAGCGTCATCGGGGCAGGCCGTCGCGGGAGGCGAAGTGCATGACCCTACGTCGGCAGCGGTAAAGGCCGCGTCCATGAAATATGAGTTCCAGTTCCACTGGCCCGAATTTTCGTTGTAGGTAGAGGCAGGCTGCACCAGGATAAAACCGTACTGGTTGGCGAGATTTTGCCAGTTCCAATTCCAGGTGCTGGGATTATCGGGAGGGACTGCGAAACGGGTTGCGTGCAACATCATGAGCATGGGAGGATTCGCAGGAAGAACCCCCGGCACAAAAACACTGTAATAACGGGTGACGTTGTCCCAGGTCATCGTAAGACTGTAGTACCACGTTCCCGCGTCCACGGTCTCGCTCAACGCGTTTGACGTGCTGTCGTTAAATGAACTGCTTCCCTTGTAATCTGCGGTAATCGAGTGGCTTCCCGCGGCCAGGCTTGAGACCGCAATGCTGGCTGCTCCACCAGAAAGCGCTACCGTCCCAAGGCTCGTGCTTCCATTGTAGAAGCGAACATTGCCCGTGACTGTGCCGCCAAACTGAGGCGCCACTGTCGCCGTGAAGGTTACCGACTGGCCAACGTTGATCGCACTCTGCGAAGCAGTCAGAGTCGTGGTGGTATTGGCGTCATTGACGACCTGGGCCACGGCCGCCGACGTGCTGCTGCCGAAGTTGGAGTCGCCTGGATACACAGCCTTAATGTTGTCCTTGCCACCTGCAGCCAGGGTAGAAATCGTAAACGTTGCCGAACCGCCGTTCAGTGTCCCGGTCCCAATTGTGGTCGAACCTTGCTCGAAGGTGACGGTTTCGCCATTTGGGGGCTGGGGAGTGACCACTGCCGTAAAGGTTACCGCCTCGCCGTATATGGACGGATTCAGAGAAGATGTGATGGCGATTGTTGTCTTAGTCGCAGCGAGTGCGCTCAGGCTCAGGCCCGCACCAACCAACAGCGAGAGTACAACTCTAGAGGTCTTCATTCGAATCCTCACCTTCGGCTTGTCCGCGGACACCGAAGCCCTTGAATTGAAATGCCTAAAACGGCGGAAAGCTGAAAAAGGGGGGATAACCATCCGAAAGGCCTGTCTGTATTGGCCCTGGCAGCTATTCAAGCATACCGTGCCTCGGTCAAATGTCAAGACAAGTTTTGCAAGTACAGCGGCTACATAGGGTTGAAGGCTTCGCTGGCCACTCTAAGGCCCGAGAGTTGAAAATACCCGATTTAGGGGTTCCAAAACCGTAGAAATTTCCGTCGCTGGCCTGCACGAGACCGGCGGTGGGACCGGATCCGTCAGTGCAGCTCGGTTGCGAGCACAACGGCGAGTGGGGGGACGAACAACGAAGGCACAGTCTTCCAAATCACGCCAGCGGGTGCCGGTATCTTGTGCAGGCGTGTTGACACGCCATACTGCCATATTCATAATGGGCAGAATTCTCAATGTCTTCGTCTAGCCCGCCCGAGATTCTGCCGCAATGTGGAGCAGACCCTACCAGCCGAAAAGCGGCGTCGCTTCCTTTTTGGTGCCTGACGGCTGCAATCGCTCTCTATATAGCCGTTCTGCTTCTTGGCACGGTCAGAGCTTATCGGCATTTACATGTTGTTCTATTGTTACTGCAGTATTGTCTGATCCTTCCGTGCGTTCTGAGAGGTTTGCGCCGCTCGAAAAATGGGGTTGGACCAGTTTCCGGCGTTCTGAAGATAAAACAGAGCCCAGTTATTTTTTGCTTTGCCGTGGTGGCTGTTTTGCTGAGCTGGTTTTCCGCGCGTGGCCGGCTGAATCCAGATGAGTCAGGCTATTGTTTCCAGGCCAGAATCTATCGCAGCGGGCATATCATGGCCCAGCCGCTCATTGGGGCGTCGTCCAATCCGGCAGACGAGCCGGCTGAAATTTCCTACACAAACCACGTGTTGCGACCCTTTGGCTGGTTCGCTAAATTCCCGCCCGGCTGGCCGCTGGTTTTGTCGCTGGGATACCTGATTTCCGCGCCCTGGGTCATCAACCCCGTTTTCGGCGTGCTTCAATTGACTGCGATCATCGCTCTTGGGTCGCTGTGTTTCTCGCAGGAAACTGGAATGATCGCGGCTCTTATAGCTGCCTTATCCTCGTTTTACCTGATCAATTCGATCGATCTGATGTCGCACGCACTTTGCGCCGTTCTGGTTGCGGCAGCGTGCCTATGTCTGTTTCGCGGCCTCGAAAAGGCGAATCTCTGGTATTACGGCGCAATGTTCGCCTGCCTGGCAGCTACGTTCCAGATTCGTCCCTACACTGCTTTTGTTTTGACCTGCGTGCTTACGGCGGCGGCTTTGTGGTTGAACCGCAAGAATCAACATAGCCTGCTAAGGATATTTGTCACCGGCGTCTTCTTTGGCAGTTTTGCGACTGCGGGCGTTCTAATCTCCAACCATCTCTATAGCGGCAATTGGTTCATCTCGCCGTATGCCATGTATCCCGGATCCAATCTTCCTCCGGAACTGACGCTTAACCCCGGCAGAGTCTGGGAGGGCTTCCGGCAGTACGCGTGGTACACCACAGTGGAAACTCTGATTGGCTTTTTTCCTTTCGCTCATCTGCTGGCCGGTTATGCGCTCTGGCGCGAAAGCAGGCGCCGGAAGGAAGTTTGGATCCTCGCCTCGCTTTACGTTGCGCTGGTGCTTGCGTATCTGGCCCATCCCGACGGCTCGGGAGTGTTTTTAGGAGAACGCTTCCACTTCGAGGCATTCTTCGCCCTTGTGCTGCTGGCGGCCCGCGGGTTGCAATTGCTGGTGGAGCGCCGCCCGGCGCCGCGCTGGGCGCTGGTTTGGATCATGCTTCTGTTCGTAATCATGCAGATTGGGCAACAGGCGGCAACCGCGAGGGTCATTGCGAAGCGGACCGAACCTTATCGGAAAGTCCGCGAGACGATCGCTGCTTCTGGAATTTCTGGATTAGTCTTCCTGCATGATGCGAAGGGATTCACGGCCAGGTATTTCAACCTCAACGATGCCGACTGGCGCCACGCATCGCGCATTTATCTGCTGGATGCGGAGCCGGGGCATCGCGCCGAGTGGGCTTGCCGCTATGGATCGCCGGCATACACAGTCGTTACATACGATCCGTTCACGCATCAGGCCGTTTTTCTTAGTGGCAACGCCGATTGCGACAGCGTGGCAAACCAGCAGTAATCGACTCGCTCGGGCGGCGCGCTCGCGCGTACTGTGTAATCTGCGTTCTTCCGCCGCTCTTCGACGTCAGCGTGCACGCCGATTAAATATCTTGACGATCGCTCCGCGCGAGAGCAGAATTGCGCTGTTCGGTTCGCGCGCCACCATTCTTCGTCCCCCGCTTGCGAGCCAATCCCAGGGTGTTCCGCGCAAGTCTCATCGTTGTCGAGGAGGTCTCCCATGACCCGGGGAATTTCCCGGTCAAGGTTTCATTCTCGCGCTGCCAACCCCCTTTCAGTCGGACGCGCTCGCCCAACCCGAGATCATTCCCGGGCAGGCAGCGAAACGGCACGCCCGAACCCGAAAAATCAAGGAGAATGCCATGAACAGGCCTTTCAAGATCGCTCTGCCGGTGGCGGGTGCAGTTATCGGGATCGGGAGACGACTCTCAGCTCGCGGCGCTTTGGGAGCAGGCCTAGCCGCGCTGCTGCTCATCATCGCCCCTGGCCCGGCGCAAGCCCAGACTGAGACAGTGCTTTGGGGCGGCTTAGCTCTTCCCACCTCGAGCCTCACCCGCGACGGTGCTGGGAACCTGTATGGGGTGACCTGGTCTGGTGGAAATTCCAACTTGGGGACTGTGTATGAGCTTTCGCCAAATGGTGGCGGAGGCTGGAACGAGACCGTGCTCTACAGCTTCTGCTCAGCTCCGAACTGCGCAGACGGAGCGCAGCCAAGTGGCCCTCTGGTATTCGACAGTGCGGGAAACCTTTACGGAACAGCGTCCTCGGGCGGCAACAATGACTGGGGCCTCGTGTTCGAACTCAGCCCCAGTGGAGCGGACTGGACGGAAACCGTCGTGTATGCCTTTTGTCCGGACGGCCCATGCGAGGGCATCAACCCCCAAAGCGGTGTAATCTTTGACCCAGCCGGCGATCTCTGGGGCGTAACTCCAGGCCCGCTGAGCGTGGTCTTCGAACTGAGCCCGTCTGCCAATGGCTGGACGGATCAAAGCATCTACAAGTCAGCTGGCATCCTCACCCCGCTGACGATGGATGCCGCCGGAAATATCTTCTTCGTTGGATTTGCTCAAGTGGTAACGGAGCTATCGCCGGATGGCAGCGGCGGTTGGAACGCGAGTACAATCTACACCCTGTCCAGTGGGGGAGACAGTCCGGCAGGTCCGACGGGGCCCTTCGTGGTCGACCAGGCCGGAAATCTTTATGGCGCGACATTCGGCGGCGGCGGCGACAAAGATGGGACAGTCTACAGACTCAGCCCCGGGGCGAGCGGATGGACGGAGAAGACTCTCTACTCCTTCAGGAAAACGGACAGGAACGGCTATCAGCCCGGCGCGGGGGTCGTCCTCGATGCAGCGGGGAATGTTTTCGGGGTTACGGACGCCGGTGGTGAGTATGGCGGTGGAACTGTCTTCGAGTTGGTGGCCCCAACGGGCAAACACGCCTACACAGAGAAGATTCTCTGGAGCTTCAGCGGGGGGGACGGGACGCAGCCGGCCGAGGGCCTGATTCTGGACAATGCGGGCAACCTGTACGGCACGAACGAATGGTCGGAGCTTGCATACGAAGTGACAGGAGTGCCTGTCACGACCACGACCACGCTCATCTCTTCGCCGAATCCATCCACTTACGGGGAGGCTGTTACTTTTACGGCAACTCTGACGTCCCTCTACGGGGCGCTTCCACCGAATGGCGAGACCATATCGTTCCTACAAGGAAAAACGGTGCTAGGAACGGGAACCTTAAGTGGCGGCTCGGCGAACTTTTCCACTTCGACTCTGAAGGTGGGTACGGCAGCAGTCAGTGCGGTGTACGGTGGTGACGCAAGCTTCCTTGGCAGCTCGTCAAACACCGTGAAGCAGAAGGTGGAAAAGCCCTCGAAGTGATGTTAGCGCAACAGGTCTGGCCTGTGGGCGATGCAAACCTAGCGGGACAGGTTGGGACCGGCCAGCCCTGCGGGCTCCGCAGACGCCGAACTTAGCCAGAGCGGACGATTGAGGTCAGTCGGACGGTCTTCCCGCGCGGTTGATTCTCAGATTATGAGCTTGTAAACTAGCGCCATTGAGCGGCAGCGGCGCGCCCGGAAAAACACATGCTTTCGAAAGCTCCGTCGCGCTGATTGCACCTAAATTTTTCCCGCAATCCCCAATTTTACTTTTGAGCTTGCCTGGAGAACGGTTCTCTCGCGCTATGAAGCTATCCGTAGTCATACCGGTTTATAACGAGCGCGCGACCCTTCGCCAGGTCATCGACAAGGTCATGGCCGTGCCCATCGACCTTGAAGTGATATGCGTGGACGACGGCTCTAGGGATGGCTCGGCTGAAATTCTGAAGGATCTCGCCGCCGAGAGGCCTCAAATCCATTTTTTCCAGCAACCCAGGAACATGGGTAAGGGCGCGGCCCTCCGCCGCGGCATTCAAGAAGCACGCGGCGATTTCGTGGTCATCCAGGATGCAGATTTGGAATACGATCCTGCCGATTATGTTCTTCTGCTCGAGCCATTGCTTCAGGGCAAAGCCGATGTAGTTTTCGGATCGCGGTTTCTGGGCGGCGCTCCGCACCGCGTTCTATATTTCTGGCATTCGGTAGGAAACTCGGTCCTGACCATTCTTTCCAATTGTCTGACCAACATCAACCTGACCGATATGGAAACCTGCTACAAAGTTTTTCGCCGCGAAATCATCCAGACCATTCCGATTGAGGAAAACCGCTTCGGGTTCGAGCCTGAAATTACCGTGAAGGTCGCCAAGCGCCGCCTGCGCATCTACGAAGTGGGCATCAGCTACTGGGGCCGGACCTACGAAGAAGGCAAGAAAATCGGCTGGAAAGACGGGGTGCGGGCGCTCTGGTGTCTGCTCAAATATTCAATCAAGGTGCCAGTAGCTTCGGCCCCTTACGCCAATGTATCTGAGGAATCTCTGCCAGTCACAGAAAAAGCTTCAACCCGCGATTAATAGCCGGGGTGGAAATATGCCCCGCCAGGGGCATCGGTCGAGACCCCCGCCGTCGGCTTTATTTCTGGTTCGCCACGTTCTTGGAAGAGCACTGATTGGGTGTGTTACGGTTTGCAGGGGGATTGGTTGAAAAGCACGGCCAGTTTACATCGCAAGAAAATGTCCATCTCAAGGTTGCCGCGCACATTTTTTCTTTTTGTCATTTTCACGGCCGCTGGGTCCTTCGCTGCCCAGGCCCGCACCTTCAAACACGTCGTTGTCGTGATCCAGGAAAATCGCACTCCCGATAATCTTTTTGGCAGCAACCCGCATTTTGAACCCGGGGTCGATCTCGCCACGTCAGGACTCAACTCCAAGGGCGAGGTGGTTCCGCTGCTACCACTTTCCCTCGTAACCTGCTTCGATATCGACCACAGTCACACCGGCTGGGTGCACGCTTACGACAACGGCAAAATGGATGGCTGGGACAAGAACAGGAGCATGCCGGGGGAAGGATGCATTGTCCCGCCGCTTCCCCAGTACAGGTACGTGGAAAACACCAAGGGAATCCTCAATCCATATTTCGAAATCGCGAAGCAGTATGGCTGGGCTAATCGCAACTACCAGACCGATCGCGGCCCCAGCTACTCATCCCATCAGTTCTTTCTTGCCGGAACTTCCGCTCCGGACACTTACAGCAAGTTGTTCGTCTCTGGAATTCCTACAAAGGAGCCTTACGGCTGTGTAGGCCCGCCCGACAGCAGGGTGTCTGTAACGGGCCCTGATGGGGATGAAGACACATACCCTCCGGTTTACCCCTGCTTCGAGCACCCCACTTTGCCCGATACATTGAACGCCGCCGGCATCTCCTGGAAGTACTATGCTGACTTGATTGGCGGGCTTTGGGACGCGCCGAGCTCGATTCGCCACCTGTGCGAACCCGAGGACAACCAGAGGGGCACACACGATTGCACCAGCCCGGAGTGGTTGAAAAACGATATTATCGGATCGCACAAATTCCTCAACGACGTTAAAGGTTGCAGACTCGCGCAGGTGAGCTGGGTCACTCCCAGCAATAAAGAATCAGACCATCCTCATATGACGGACGGGCGCGGGCCCTCGTGGGTAGCCGCGGTGGTGAACACCATTGGCGGCAATCCACCATGCCCGGGAACCGACGAGGTCTATTGGCAAGATACGGCGATTTTCATCGTGTGGGACGACTGGGGTGGTTGGTACGATCACGTCAAACCATTCGCCCAGGAGGGACAACCAAACGGGTGGGGCAAAGGCTATGTGTACGGCTTCCGCGTGCCGCTGCTGGTGGTTTCCGCCTATACCCCGGCAGGCTTTGTCGAGAATGCGCCCCACGATTCGGGCAGCTTGCTCAAATTTATCGAGACGAACTTTTCTGCTCCGGGAAAACAAGTTGGTCTGATTGGGCCCGGCTTCTATGCGGACGCCTATGACGATGACAGTCTGAAAACTTTTTTCACATTGCAATCCCCACGAAAATTTCATGCGATCCGGGTCCCATTCAACTTCAAATTTTTCATGTGGGCGGAAGAAGAAAAGGGCCGTAGTGTATTTCAGGATATGGCGCGATGCGGAATGGGCTGCTGGTTCTAGACTGGCGGCAGAGTGATAAGTTGCTGATAGCGGACAGCGTGGATTGAGCCGCTTTCATCGAGGTGTAGTTCGCAAACATGAAGCTAGCCATAATGCTCACATTGCTCGTCAGTAGCTTAGCTGGATGCAACCACCAGACCGGCTATTTTCATCCGGCCGCCACCTTCACCGACGTTGACCGGAATGCGGTGCTTCGAGTGCAGGGATTGGCCCTGGGAAAACCTGAAATCCGGCAGTCGATTATTGCTGAATACATCAACGAAAAGTCGCCCGAGCTTACCCCATGCAAGTACAAGGTGAGCAAGGTGGTCCGTCGCGATCTACCGCAAACCGATGGAGTGTACCCCGAAGAGCTTCATGTGATCTGTATGACGACTGCGGAAGATAGTCTGTTCCGGTTCGAGTGGGTGTTGGATCAGAACCACTATTTAAGCGACTTCAAATTTGGCTACGCACCGGTGCAGCCGCTCGATGATTGATAACGTCGGGACTCTCGTAAAGGCGCTGGCCGCGCGTCTCGCGTTCAGACGCGCGTATATGCCTGCATCTACGCGCGCAGCACCTGGAACGTTCGCCTGACAGACGGCATCGCCAGATAAAAAATGCAGACCGCATTCAGCGCGCCTATCAGCAAACTGAATCTGCTGCCGCTGACGCCCCGGGAAATAATCAAGGCAAGTTCGATCGCGAAAAACAGGATAGTTAACAGACGTCCCCAGTTGCGCATCAGAAACAGGCCAAAGCTGAGAATAATGTGCACGACCGCAAACAGCATGACTACGATACCGGCCGCGTGGCCCAAATGGCCGACCAGGCGTTCAGCCCGATTGCCCGCCGAGCTGATTGCAGCGAATTTGTTGTTGGGTCCAACGAAATACCAGATGAAGAACCCGAAGACCAGCCCCGTTAAGCCTCGCAAAATCTGGTAAATACCGACAAGGGTCACACCGACGGGATGCTTAATCTGTTGCAAGGACGGCCAGTATAGCACACGACAGTGTCGACTCTTTGGAATCAAAGGTGGGAGGTAGTGGGCTACTTTGAATTCAAAGTAGCCCACTACTAAGGTGGGAATCAAGTCCGCCCATGAGACCACTACCCGGCAAAGCAAATGACGTGTAATGATAGTGGTTTCCGGCTGGAATCAGATGCGCCTTGGCGAAGCGTTAGAGATTGTTGGGCAGGCCGCTGGAGGGCGGCAAAGACAGATTCATT
>JASIEN010000196.1 GCA_030045935.1 Candidatus Sulfotelmatobacter sp. | reverse complement strand
CCGCTCAGTTTTTATACCGACAAGGCAAGCCTGTTCCACACCTCACCCAAAGTGTGGCGCAACCAGAAAAGAGCTGGCACGCGACGAGCGCGCACCATGGCCGCCCACACAGATCGGCCGGGCTTTACGCGAACTGCACATCGTATGGATCGCAGCTCATTCCGCACAGGCCAAGGCTTACGCTTCATACTGCACCTCTTGCGGACCGCAGACGACATTCTCTGGGAAAACACGTCGTTTGGCGAGTTTTACACCGGGTGCCTTTCGCGGTGGATTGGGCCCGGGATGCTCGTATAGCCAGTCGTCTCGATCATTCACCGGATGGCCGCGAAGCAGGCCGTGATTCCTCCAGGTGATCACGCATTTGGGGCCGATGTCCAGTAGCGCCGATATTTCTTCGAGCGTCAACAGGCTTTTCTCGCGTAGCCGATCATACCGCGGTTTCATCTGGTACTCACGGCGGAGGCGCGCGATGATGCGGCTGTTAAATCGTTGCCCGCAACCGGACAGCGTTCCGCGTTCATTGAGGATTGCCACGATTTGCTTATCTGTGTAGTCATCCGTCAGCCGATCGACCTCGGCGACGATCTCCGCCGGTGTTGTCCTGAGTTCCCAAGCTGTTAACGGTCTCGGCAAGTCCAGCGTTTTTGTCGCGCCGCCATTGAACCGAACATGAACGGCGATGCGTTGGCCGCGGATGAGGGTTACATCGGCCAGCAGCAGACGGACCATGCGTTTCCTCTCCCGGTCCGGTGTGTTGGGATCTTGCCACAGTCGCGGGAAATCACTGGCCAGAGCAGCGATCCGGGCACGCTGCTGTTCATCAACCGCGGCGCTGTCTTGCCGCCGTTGTTGTTCGTACTGCTCTTGTGCCTCCGTCAAGGCACGAAGTTTTTGGTTCCAGTCCGCCTCGAGCGAGTCGGCCACCAGACGATTAGCGGGATCGACGAGCAGGTAGCGGCGCTGCGCCAGGTCGGCTTCATAGCGCGCTCTTTCCACTTGTTTCCTGCGCAGTTTATCTACTTCCTCGATTCTTGCCTGCAGTTCCTGTTGAACTGACAGCGTGACTTCGAGGGCCAGCGGGGCGACACTTTCCACCAGCAGGTGCCCCACGGCGTTATCGATGTGGTCGCCGACAACTCGCTGGCATATTGTTACAGCGTGTTCGATGCCGTCGCGTTGGCAGACATATTCGGGTACGAGGCGTTGCTGCCGGGCATGATACCGAACCGTCATCCGACTGCCGCAGATGCCACAGACCACCAGGCCTTGCAGCAATGCCGGACCTTCGCGCGGAGGACTCTTTCGCCGGTCGGCCCCGATGGCTTGTGCGTTTTCCTGAAGGCGCCGCAGGTTCTCCTCGTACTGTTCCCAGGAGATGTACCCGGGATGAGCACTCTTCAGCAGCGTCCACTGCTCACGGGGCAACCTGGTATAGGAGGTACCGCCATTCAGGTTATTGCGGGTGCGGCTCCTGCCGTATACGAACGCGCCTGCATAACGAGGATTGTGGAGAATGTGCAGCGTTCGGCTATGTGGAAGCTCCGCCCACACCAGATCGCCTTTGTTCGGCCCCTTCTTTAACCGTCGTGGAAACAAAAGCCCTTTCTGACGGAACGTTTTCACGATCCCGCAGGCTGATCCGGTGCGCCGGAATGTCTCGAAGAAGTACCGGAGGCTTTCCTGCACCTGCTTGTCGGGGTCCAGGACAGGCTCGTTTTTTACGTTGTAGACGAAGCCGACCGGCAAGGGACACTGCAACTCCCCACGGCTGGCTTTGTTCAGGATTCCGCCCTGCAGCCGTGCCCGCAATACGTGCAGTTCGGCCTCGCTCATTGTTCCTTTGAGGCCGAGCAAGAGACGATCGTTGAAGTGCGAAGGATCATAGACGCCGTCTTCGTCGAGAATGAGAGTGCCGGTAAGAGCGCAGATTTCCAACAGTCGATGCCAGTCTGTGGAATTTCGCGCAAGCCGGGAGACTTCCAGGCCGAGCACGATGCCGGCTTTGCCCAGACTCACTTCCGTGACCAGCTTCTGAAAGCCCTCCCGATCGACCGCCGATGCGCCGGACTGTCCGAGATCGCAGTCGATAACGATGATGCGCTCCACGGGCCAGCCCAGGCTAACGGCGCGCTGGCGCAGTCCGTACTGCCGTTTGGTGCTTTCGGTATTTTCGAAGACCTGCCGAAGAGTAGATTGGCGGACGTAAAGATAGGCGTTGCGCTTCAGGTGTCCGGCGTTCACCTTCTGGTGTGCGCCATCTGTCATGGGGTTGCCTCCTGTTGTAGAGAAAGAATCATGCTCGCCAGCAGAGCGGCGAGTTGCGAGCGCATATCTGCGGGAATGGTTTCCTTGCCGCCGGATATGGAGCATGTCTCCGTTTCGACGGCGGCGCATTCTGACCAGGCCTGCATCCATGCCGTCATACCGCGGCGCAGGAAGAGCGCGAGCCCCAGGCCTCCGCCGCTGCGACTCGACCTGCTCATGGCGTCGCTGCGCAGTTGTTCGTAATGGGCAGTCAGATTCTGGCGCGCGCCGGACATGCCGCCAGCCCCGTTCAGCGGCGTTTTTTTTGATGCCGCAGTAAGCTGCGCTCGATGCTTCGCGGATGAACCTTGATGGCGAAACGTTCCTGAATCCGGTTCACCAGGTCCGGCAGCCGAATCGAAGGTTCTTTTTGGCGCACCTCGCCGATGAATGTGAGGACCTCCGCGGTGAGCTTGTGTGCCTGCCGGGGACCGCGTTTGTGCGGAACCAGGCCGGCGAGACCGTCTTGCTCGAAGGCCGATTGTGCCAGATAAAAGGAGGGCCGCGAAAAACCGAAATTCGCCGCTGCGTCGGTAATGGACTGGCCTTCGGTGCGTACCCGGCGCAACATCTCGTACTTGACCTGCACCACATCGCGGGAATCGAAGAATTCGTCCTGAAGAAACAGTTCGTCGCGTACGGCCTTCGGGCGGGGGTTCAGCGTTCCCTGTTGTTGAAGCGTCCGGAGTTTGGCATCCTGGTCGGCCATAGGCAGCTCGCAAATTTGCAACTGGTGTAAATATAATTATGCTCTTATCGCCTGCCGTGTCAAGCTCTTTTTGCGCGCGTAGGCCGATAAATATTGCCGAATTTATGCCTGATAACGACTGCCGGGCAGCCCGCCTGCGCAACGCAACCGGCATGATTGTCTTTACACAACCGGCGTTATTGTCTTTACAGTGCGGCCGCCCGAGGTTCATCGGGCCTTCTCCACGAGGTCGGCCAACTTCAACAGATCGTCATAGCGGAACAGACACCGGCCGGCGGCCAATACAACAAATGGATCTGCGGGTAGCACGGTCGTCCAGCACGCTGGAATCGAACGCAGAACGCTGTCGCCATCGTGAAAGTAAACTCGATCCTCACCCCAGTTGTGGCGGTAGGTGATCAGCTTGAAACGCTGGCCCCTCAGCGGATGGTGTGGATGGATGACCTCAAAGGTACTGTCAGCACCGTCGGCATACGGTGTAGTTGACAGCCCAGGCCAAGGGCCGCGTGGAGCGCAGTTTCCAGACGGCGCAGGATCGTCTGGTGAAAGGCCTGCGTGTGGCCGGGGCGAAGACACTGGAAGAGGCCAACGCTTATCTGCAAACGGAGTTCGTCGTATGCTGGAACAACACGCTTACCGTGCTGCCTGCCAGCAACGACGATGCGCACCGGCCCCTGGGCAGGCAACACTCTTTGGCTGCCTCGTTGAGCT
>JASIEN010000195.1 GCA_030045935.1 Candidatus Sulfotelmatobacter sp. | reverse complement strand
GTAAACAGATGTTATCCATAGCGGAGATCGTTCCGTCTACGTTGGCAACGCAGATAACTTTATCTGAAACCGGAAATTCTTTGGCTTGGCCGGGAGCAGGCAGTTCGGATTCTGACGTGAGTTTGACGAACATTAAGAACTGGCTAGTTAATCCCGAGATCCTTCGCTCCGCTCAGGATAACCGCAGCGGACTCCCGCTTCGCTCACGCCCGCTAAGCGCGGTCACTTCGGTTGCAGCGTTTGCGCGATCATGACTTGCTTCTTGAACGTCTCCAGCATGTTCGCATCGAGCCGCACTTCGGTTGGCTTCCTGGCCAGGGTCATGGTATCGATTTTGTCTTGCAGTTTCAGCAGCGCATAGAAAAGATTTTCGGGGCGCGGCGGGCAGCCAGTAACATAAACATCAACCGGCACAATCTTGTCGACACCCTGCAACACGGCGTAAGTATTGAATGGCCCGCCCACCGACGAGCACGCTCCCATCGAGATCACCCACTTGGGGTCAGGCATCTGATCGTAGATTCGCTTCACCACAGGCGCCATCTTCAAAGTGACCGTTCCGGCGACAATCATCAGATCACTCTGCCGCGGGCTGGGACGAAATACCTCCGACCCAAAGCGCGCGATGTCGAAGCGTGCGGTCGACGACGCAATCATTTCAATGGCGCAGCAGGCAAGACCGAACGTCATCGGCCACACAGCGGATTTTCGCGCCCAGTTGAAAACGTAGTCGACTGTGGTGATTAAGAAGTTCCTTTCGAACTTGTTTTGCAGCCAGCCCATGGGGACCCTCGCGGATATTATACAGTCGGGCCTATGAGCAGCAATCAGCATTCGGCTGTTCGGCAATGAACCAATCGCGGTTTGCGGCGACCCTGCCCGTGCGAAAACGCTCGCCGTGAACCGCCAAGTGCTGAGTTGCCCGCGCCCTCAGTCTAAGCTACAAATAGAATTGTTCATGAACCCGAATCCCGCCGCCACAGTCGAGCAGGCGAGCACGGCAATTCGACTCCGAAATTTCTGGCGCCGCATCCGCACCTCACCGTTCTGGATGTTTGGCATCGCAGCCTTGCTGCGAATCGGCTGGATTATCATCGGCCACACTTTCAGGTTCAGCATCGCCGATCGTAACTTCGCTTTTGGCTGGGAAATGGGGCGCATTGCCGCGGCCATCGCTTCCGGGCACGGATTCAGCAATCCTTTCGATACGCCGACCGGGCCGACTGCATGGGAGCCTCCGCTATACCCATACCTGACCGCGGGAGTGTTTCGCATGTTCGGCATTTACTCGCCGGCATCGGCTTTCTTTCTGCTGTCGATCAACAGCGTGTTCTCCGCGTTGACGTGCATTCCGATTTTTCTGATCGCGCGGCGAATCTTTTCAGAAAAAGTTGCCGTCGGCTCGGCCTGGACCTGGGCTGTGCTTCCCTACGCCATGGCGTGGTGTACGCGCTGGGTTTGGGAGACCAGCCTTTCGGGGTTGCTCATTGCGATTTTGTTTTGGCTGGCGCTGACCATGGAGGATCGCGACGGAATGAAGCCGTGGTTTTGGTTCGGCCTGCTCTGGGGCATCACGGCGCTGAACAGCACGGTGCTGGTTTCATTTCTGCCAGCATCGGGATTGTGGGCGTGGTATCGGCGGGCGAAGCGCGGCAAGAAGTCACTGGCAGGTGTTGCGCTTGCGTCGGTTGTGTTCATTGCTTGCACTACGCCGTGGATCATCAGAAATTACGAAACCTTCCACAAATTCATTTTCATCCGCGACAACTTCGGCGCTGAACTGCGCCTGGGTAATGGCCGCCTTGCCGATGGTACCTGGATGATGTACCTGCATCCCACGCAAGACTGGTACGCTCTTCGTCAATACGAAGCCATGGGCGAACTACCCTACATTGCCATGCGCAAGCAGCAAGCCATCGATTACATCAAAGCCGACTACGGCCGCTTTGCCGTGCTCTGCCTCAAGCGCTTCATTTATTTCTGGGCGGGTGGCCCGCGTCTGGCGCAAGTGTGGTGGCTTTCGCAAGTCAAGAATTCGCTTTTTCTCGCGTCTTCGGTGCTCATGTTCTGGGGCCTCGGCCGCGCCCTGCGCCAGCAGAAGCCGGGGGCGTGGCTGCTGTTCTGGCTGATGCTGTGCTATCCCACCGTCTACTATATTGTTTTCACCAGCCAGCGTTACCGGCATCCGATTGAACCGGAAATGACAATTCTGGGAATCTATTTGCTTACCGAAGCGGGAAAGGACCGTACGCAGACGGCGACGCCCGGGGACTCGCGTGCTTGACATTGCGCGCCATCAAGTCGTCGCTTTGCAGACAAATCCCCTTCTCTCCGCGATTCTCAATGCTACTATCGTGGTTTTCCTCGTGTATTTGCAGGTCAGGTTTCCAGGCCTCTGGTCAACGCTCGGAATGGAGCGGCTGGAAAAATTTGGCAAGTCGCTCGCCAGGCGAGAATGGCTTTCCGTATTTCTGGTGGGCTTGACCTTGCTCGTGATTCGAGCGGCACTGATTCCCGTGTTCGGCATACCGCTTCCTCACCGGCACGACGAATTCAGCTATCTGCTCGCAGGCGACACTTTCGCGCACGGACGTTTAACAAACCCTCCCCACCCGATGTGGATTCACTTCGAAACCTTTCATGTGATCTGGCACCCGACTTACATGTCGATGTATCCGCCGGGCCAGGGCCTCGTGCTGGCTCTTGGGCAAATCCTGGGCAATCCGTGGATCGGGCAATTGCTGGCCGCAGCGGTAATGTGCGCAGCCATCTGCTGGATGCTGCAGGGCTGGCTGCCGCTGCGCTGGGCACTGCTCGGTGGAGTGCTCACCATTCCGCACCTGGGCCTGCTCAGTTACTGGACCAACGGATATTGGTGCGGATGCCTTCCTGCCGTGGGCGGAGCGCTAGCCCTCGGTGCATTACCCAGAATCAGACAGAGGCCTTCGTGGCCTAACGCCGTCATCATGGGAATTGGAGTTTTCATTCTCGCGAACACGCGTCCCTATGAAGGAATGTTGTTGTGCCTCGGAGTGGGGTTAGCTTCGCTGATCTGGATGCTAAGTCGGCGCGCACCTCCATTGCGAGTTTCGATGAAGACGTTTGTGCTACCGCTGGTCTTGACCCTCACGCCGCTGGCAGGCTGGACGGGTTACTACTATTACCGCGTCACCGGCAGCCCGTTTCGCATGACCTATGAAGTCAACCGCGACATGTATTCCATGGGACGTTATTTCATCTGGCAATCGGCGTGGCCTCAGAAGACCTATCATCACCCCAAAATGCAGGCGCTGTACGAACGCGAACTCAGAGAATGGCGCGAGAGTCGCACGTTTCCCGGATTCATCCGCAACATTGATCGCAAAATCTACTATTTCTGGCTTGTCTATTTGAATCCACCGCTATGGTTTGTCTTCATCGCGCTGCCTTACGCCGCGCGCGACCGCAAAATGCGCGTGCCCTGGATGATGGCAATTATTTTTGCCCTGGGCATTGAGGCTGAAATCTGGTTCTGGCTTCACTACACTGCTCCGGTTACCGCTTTGGTATTCCTGTTCGTACTGCAATGCATGAGGCACGCGCGCGTGTTCCGCTGGCGGGGGCAACCCGCAGGCCTGGCGTTCGTGCGCGCCGTCACCGTGGTCTACATCGCGACCGCTGCCCTGCAGATTGGTTTAGAAGTGACGCACATCGAAC
>JASIEN010000194.1 GCA_030045935.1 Candidatus Sulfotelmatobacter sp. | reverse complement strand
CGTCCGGGAGCTGGCCGATGATTCCGGACCGTTGGAACGAAATAAAAGACAAACTGCATGCCGTCCTGGAGCTTGGGACGGCAGAGCGAGATGCCTACCTCAATGAAGTTGCTGCGGCAAATCCCGAGCTACGGCGTGAACTGGAATCGCTGATTGCTTCTCACGATCAAGCCGGCGCGGACTTTCTGAACACTTCTTCAGCACGTGCCGTTTTGGAGCTGAGGGAGAGCTGCGCTTCGGCTTCTTCTATTGGCAGACGAATCGGGCCATATCAAGTTGTTGAAGAAATCGGCGTCGGAGGCATGGGCGAGGTGTACCGCGCTTTCCGCGCTGACGATCAATATCAAAAACAAGTCGCTATCAAGCTGGTGCGGGCCGGGCAGGACTCTGGTTTCGTCGTTAGCCGGTTCAAGAACGAACGGCAGATTCTAGCCACTCTCGACCATCCTAACATCGCTCGCCTTCTCGACGGAGGAACCACGGAAGATGGTCTGCCTTACTTTGTCATGGAGCTGATCGAAGGCCTGCCGATCGACGAGTATTGCTCCAAGCACAAACTTCCAGTTACTGAGCGATTAAATCTCTTTTTGCTGGTTTGTTCGGCAGTGCAGTACGCGCACCAGCGGCTGATCATTCATCGCGATATCAAGCCCGGCAACATTCTCGTAACTCTCCACGGTGCGCCAAAGCTGCTGGATTTTGGCATTGCCAAACTGCTGGATACCGAAGCCGTCGAAGGCCGCTTTGAGCCAACCTTGACTTTGTTTCGAGTGCTGACGCCCGGCTACGCCAGCCCCGAGCAGGTCAAAGGCGAGTCGATCACAACAGCGAGTGACGTTTACTCCATGGGCGTGGTGCTTTATGAACTGCTGACCGGTCGCCATCCGTACCGTCGGGCCAACAGCACTCCCCAGGAAGTCGCCCGTGCCGTTTGTGAAGTCGAGCCGGAGAAACCGAGTTGGGCGATGCGTAACAGTGAAAACGATGAGGATGACGCTGGCACTTCTCCGACCGCCCTTGCCGTGCTCGAACCGTTTGGCAACTCAGCTGAGAAGCTCAGTAAAAGGTTGCGCGGCGACCTGGATAACATCATTCTCATGGCGCTGCGCAAAGAACCGGAGCGGCGCTACGCAACTATAGATCAGTTTGCGGGGGACATCCGGCGCCACATGGAGAATCTACCGGTCCTCGCACGCAAGGACACTGCCAGATACCGGACAGCCAAATTCATCACTCGCCACAAAGCGGGTGTTGCTGCTGCGGCCCTCGTGGTGATCGCCATCACGGTTGGGATGGCAGCAACTGTGCACGAAGCGCGCATCGCCCAACGTCGCTTCAATGATGTCCGCGAGTTGGCAAACTCCCTGATGTTCGACGTGCATGACTCGATTGAAGACCTTCCCGGTTCAACCCCAGCACGCAAATTACTTGTCGAACGAGCGCTGCGTTATCTCGACGGAATGTCTCGCGATGCAGCGTCTGATGCCTCGTTGCAACGCGAGCTGGCAGCGGCATATGAAAAGGTAGGAACCGTCCAGGGCAATCCCTTCGGCGCAAATTTGGGCGATATCCGGGGAGCCATCGACAGCTACCAAAAGTCGGTTGCAATTCGACAGCATCTGGGAAGAGCCAATCCCAACAACGCCGACGATCAGGTGGCGCTTGCCCGAAGCCAGCGTCTGTTCGCAGCTACGGTCGCCAACAAGGCTGAGTCGGAAGATGAGGCGACCAATATGGCGAACGAATTACGGGCACTGGCCACTGCCGAACGGGCCTATCAGCTCGCACCGTCGAATGTGGCCGTGCTGCGGGAACTGCAAAGCAATTACGATATTCTCGTCACCTTCCGGTATTCCAGCGGCGACTATCAAGGAGCCTGGGCGTATCTCCAGAAGGAGCAACCGATCCTCGACGCGCAATTGCACGCTACGCCCCAGGATCGAGCTGTTCAGCTCGCCCTGGGGAAGAGCGAAGTGAAATCCGGCTTGCTGTTGGCAAACCTGGGCTTTGCAAAGGAAGCAGTCGATCACTCCCGTCACGCCATCCAGATTTTTCAAGCATTGTCTGCGAGCGGCACTGATGCCAATGCGAAAAGGTACCTGGCATTCACGCAAGATCGATTGGGAGACGTTCTGCTCATGGGCGGTGATCTCAAAGGTGCGTTGTCGACTTACAGAAAAGAGTCTGACATTTTGCAAGTATCGCTGGCAGCTGACCCCAATAACGCGGTACTCCAGGCCGACCTTGCCTTGGCTCTCGCGAAACACGGTAACGCGCTAGCGCTCAGTGGTGACTCGACGAAGGGACTGGCCCTGCTGCAAAGGGCGGGGGCGATGCTCCGCTCGCAAATCGCGCGCGATCCGGCGTACGGCGAACCACGATGGTCTCTTGCCTGGGTTCTAATTTGGAGCGGTGAAGCGCTTGCGCGCGTCGGCAACGCGGACGCCGCATTAGATAGCAATCGCTCGGCACTGGAAATGTGGGAAGCAAACCCAAATCCATTCGTTCAGACCCTCGTCGCCGGCATTCATGTGAAGATGGCAAGCGTGTTTGCGACCATGGGAAAAGAATCGGAA
>JASIEN010000193.1 GCA_030045935.1 Candidatus Sulfotelmatobacter sp. | reverse complement strand
TGAGGAGCGAGCCTGCGCGCTCCTCAGGCTTCTATCAGTTGGCGCTTGCCCGATGAGACGCGAGCGTACACTTCCTGCGCCGCGCGCACAGCAGCGCCGTACTCGACCGGGGTTGCGGTGCAGCGGGCCAGCACGTGCTCGAGCGCACCCAGAATGCCGATAGTATCGAGGTAGTCGTAATAGCCGATATGGGCGATGCGGAAGATGCGTCCTTTCATTTCGCCCTGACCGTTGGCGATAACGGCATCGAAGGACTCGCGGAACTCTTTGATGATCTGGCCCGAATCGATCCCCTGGGGCGAGTGAATCGCGGTCAGCGCAGCGCCGGAAGAAGCGGAAAACAGCTTGAGACCCAACGCGCGGACAGCGACGCGGGTCATCTCCGCACAGAGTTCGGCATTGTCGACAAGCATGGCACGGCCATCCGAAAGATTGCCATTTCCGGCTCTGCGAATGAAATCCAGCGCCGCGCCCAGAGCCGCGTAAAGCGAAGTTGCTGGAGTATACGCGGCTTCGCCTTTGGCTGCAGCTTTTCGTTCCTTGCGCAGGTCGAAGTAAAAACGCGGCGAAGAAGTAGTTTCCATGCGCTGCCAGGCACGATCGCTTACCGCACAGTATGCGAGACCGGGAGGAATCATCAGCGCCTTCTGTGAGCCGCCGATAATCACGTCAATGCCCCAGCCATCGACATCGAGATGAGTCGTACCAAGGCCGGTGATGGCGTCAACTATCAGCAGTGTGTCATCACTATTGCCACGCACGATTTTCGCGATGCCTTCTATGTCATGGCGCGTGCCAGTGGAACTTTCGGTTGCCTGCACAAAAACTGTGCGAACATCGGGCGTGAGTCTGGCGCGTATTTCGTCGAACGAGAATGTCCGGCCGTAGGGAGCACTTAGAACGTCCACATTGCACTTGAAGGCCTTGGTGATGCCGATCCAGCGTTCGCCAAAGGTTCCGGCGCTGAGGACCAGGACCTTGTCGCCGGGCGAGGTGAGATTGGAGACGGAAGCTTCCATCATGCCGGTGCCGGAGGAAACCGTGACGATGACGTCGTTTTGCGTGCCAATGAATTCCTTCAAGTCAGCCAGCACGCGGGTAAACAAGGCACGGAAATCGGCAGTACGGTGATGCGCCGAAAACGAAGCCATGGCCGCCTGCGCTGCGGGAAGCAGCGGCGTGGGGCCGGGTGTGAAAAGACGGTTCTTGCGCAGCATGGGACAAGCCTCGGCAGCAGATAATCTATTAGTTTACTGGAGTTTAAATTCTTGCGCGGTGACTTGCGTCACAATTAGTTGGAGATGACGGGCAGTTGCTTGAGGAAAGTCGAATTCCTCGTAGCGGCTATAATCGCGTCATGAGCATGATCGAACAAATTCAGAAAGACATTACCGTGGCCATGAAAGCGCGCGATGAACAGCGGCTCTCCACACTGCGCATGGTCAAGACCGCGCTGAAGAACCGCGAGATCGAGAAAATGGCCCCGCTCGATGCCAAGGAATCACAGGCCGTCCTGAACACACTGATCAAACAGCGCAAGGATTCCATCGAGCAATTCACCAAGGGCGGGCGGCAGGAGATGGCCGACAAAGAAGCAGCCGAGATCGTATTGATCGAGACTTACCTGCCCAAAGCCGCCGGCGAGGCTGAAATCATCGCCGGTGTAAGAGCAGTGATCGCGGAAATGACTTCTCCCACGATGAAAGACATGGGAGCTGTCATGAAGAACGCGATGGCACGGTTCGCGGCCGCTGGAATGAGAGTGGATGGCAAAGTGGTGAGCGAGGCGGTGAAGAGGGAGTTGGCGGGGAAATAATGTATTCGTTATCGATGTGGGGGACAGCCGCCCTCGGCTGTCCAAACGACTTAGCGTGCCATCGTTTTCTCCATCCACAGTACATCCCAGTACTTGCCGAACTTCCGGCCCACTTGAGTAAAGGTGCCGACCCTGACAAATCCGAATCGCTCATGCAGAGCATTGGAAGCAGCGTTGGGTTGTGCGATCCCGGCGACGACCCGATGAACGTCCGCATCCTCAAGCGACGCGAACAGCACGCCGTATAACTGGGAGCCGATCCGCCTTCCGGTTGCCTCAGGGCTGCAGCCAACGCTCACTTCCACTGTGGTTTCGTAGGCCTGTTTGGCGCGAAATGTGCCGGTGCAGGCGTAACCGAGGATCTTGCCTTCGCCCTCTTCGGCCACGACCATTCGATGGCGATGATTGTCGCAATGATCGCGGAACCATTCGGCCCGCTGCGTTGGCGAAACGGGCTGCATATCGAAGGTGATATGAGTGTTCAAAATATAGTAGTTCTGGATCTCGGTTATCTGTGGCAAGTCTGCCAATGATGCTGTTCTGATGATCATTAGCTGCCTCTCTGCAGTTGCCGGTACGCCTCGCTTTTTGAAACACCGCGCTCTTTTGCAACTTTCTTTAATGCGGCCTTTTCGTCCAAGTTGTCTGTGTCCATGATCTGCTGAAGCCTTTGTCGAATCGAAAACGGCGTCGACGAGCCTTCCGGGATCTCCCGCTCGGCCTCTGCAGCCTTCCCGATCAGCAACGTGATTTCTCCCTTCACCGTATCGCGCGATTTCAAGGTTTCCAGCACTTCTGCCGCGCGGCCGCGCAGGAATTCCTCGTGCAGTTTTGTCACCTCACGAGCGATCACGATGTTACGGTTACTGCCGAGAATGTCGACTATATCTGCAAGGGTTTCGAGAATTCGGTGGGGGGCTTCGTAGAACACTTGCGTCCGCGGTGACGTTTTGATCGTCTCGAGCGCAGCGCGGCGCTCGCCGCGCTTCGAGGGAAGAAAGCCGCCGAAGCGGAAGGAATCGGCCGGCAGGCCACTTGCCACCAGTCCGGCGAGGACAGCCGACGCGCCGGGAATGGGGACGACAGCAATGTGATGCCGGATGGCCAGCGAAATCAGACGAAATCCGGGATCGGAAATTCCCGGCATGCCCGCGTCCGTGACCAGCGCGACGCTTGCCCCCTCCTGCATCTCTTTTACAAGTTCGGGCGCGCGAGTCATTTCATTGTGCTCGTGGTAGCTGGTGGTACGAGACGTAATGCCGTAGTGGTTCAACAGCTTTTGGGTTTGCCGTGTGTCTTCACAGGCGATCAGGTCGACTTCTTTTAGCACCCGCACAGCTCGCAGGGTAATGTCTTCCAAATTTCCAATCGGCGTTGCCACGATATAGAGGGTCGGCTCGGTCGAGTGAGCGGCCTGATGCCGAGGGATCGGCATCGGCTGGTGCAAATCCTTCATGGGCGGAGTCTATCATTACACGGATTGAGGGGCGATCAGACGTGTCTGCTTCACATGCCCGCGCGTGGCCCGGCGGCATTCGTCCGGTGCGAGCAAAGCGTGCGCGCGCGATTGTGCCCTTCCCAGAATTGACGCCATCGAATCCCCACCCTAGAATCGAAGAAACAATTTCGACCATCACTCATGCCACTTTACGAATATCAGTGTGAAAAATGCGGTCACCGCTTTGAAAA
>JASIEN010000192.1 GCA_030045935.1 Candidatus Sulfotelmatobacter sp. | reverse complement strand
TTCATGGCCCTGGCTCATCTTCCAGAATACCGGGCCCCAGACGGGCATGTCCTGGTCGCCATGGGCGACGAGCTTGGTCTGCCCTCGAAGAATACTAGTGACTTTATCCGCTGGGTACTTTCCGCCGTTTTGCTTGGCCAATGCGGTCAGATCGGCCGCAGCCTGTTTCAGAGCGCTGGCAGCCGGACCATCTCCTTTAGCGTCTTTGCCATGGCAGGAAGCGCAGTAGCTCATGAACATTTCCTTACCTGAAGCAGGGGAGGTGGCTGGCGCAGTTGTGTGCTTGACAGTGGGCGTTGCCTCCTGCCCCGCGGAAGTAAAGGCGGCCGCGAGCGTCAGTGCGATCAGGCAATGCAAGGATCGGAATCTCATGAAACCCTCCCCATCAGAACAATCGAACAAGCTATACAGGCGCGAAGGAACGCGCCTAGACACTTATATTCCTAAAACGTGAATTTCACGGAAAACTGCAATTGTCGCGGATTGAACGCTGTACGCGGCACTCCGAAGTTCGTATTCGGCGCAGACGGAATGAACAAATTCGTTCCGATCGGGGTGGGGGCTATGGAGCCCCCGGGAACCGCGATCCCGCTGTTCGGGCAGGCTACGGTGGCCGATCCAGACTGGATAGCCCGCGTCAAGCTGTCGTTGTAGTGCTGCGGTACGCCGCCGCAAAATACAGGTGACCCGTAGACGCTGGTGACCTCATCGTAGTTTGCCCGGTTGAGAAAGTTGAATGCATCGAACGCCGCCACCATGTTCAAGCGCTCATTGAGATGGATGTTCCGCAATACGCGAAAATCCCAGTTGTAATACTGATCGCCGACATAAGTGTTGCGTCCAATCATGGTCTGGCAGTTGGTGACGTTCGGGCATGAGCCCGCGACAAAGGCTGAGCCGCCGACGCGATCTGTGGAACCGCCAGCCACGTCGTTTAGAGAGTTGCTGCCGTAAAAGATCGTGAAAGGACGCCCCGATTGCAGCGTGACGATATTGCTCAGCTCAAAATTCCGCCACGGCCCATTGTCCGGAGCACTGAAGGTGAAGTTGGTCACCAGCCGATGTCGCGCATCCTGATTTGAGTTCGAGCGTTCCGCGGCGTAGTCAAACTGGTTAGGCGGCAGGTTGATGAAAGTGGTGAAGTTACCGTTGTCGATGGTGTGGGAGTACGTGTAATTGGCCGTTAGGTTGAAATACTTGATCCGTTCGAGAACGGTCAGTGTTCCGCCGTGGTAGATGGCATTGGCCACATCGTTGTTGTAATCCTCAAGCCCCGAGCTGATCGTGCGTAGTCCTGAACCGAGGGCGCCGCCGAAGAATGGCCCAAGCCCGGCGATCGCACCTGTTCCGAGGGTCGGAGTTCCTTGGCACCCTGAGAGAGTGCCGTTCTGGTTGAGCCAACCCGGTACCCATTCCGGCAGCGGGTCGGTGGGCGGCCCCGGCTTGGTCGTGCCGGCTGGACATGGAACGTTCAGGTTGTTCCCGCGAACCAATTTGTGGGCCTCGACGAACAAATAGCTGAGATCGATTGCAAAACCCCGCCCGAACTGATGGTCAATTTCAAAGCTGCCCTGCTCGGCGTAGGGTGTTCTGGAGTGGTTGTAATCCATGCCCCCCTCGCCAATGCCGCAAGCTCCGGTGGTAAAGCAGGTGCCAGACATCTCTACAGAAGGGAAGGCCTTGTTGTAGGCTCCTGTTTGTATGATGCTGGCGGCCGCACCGGCTGCGTCCTCGCTTGCGGGGAAGGCTAACAATTGATAGCCCTGCCCAGCCTGCGCTAAATTTTTGGCGATATTGGGAAAAACCTGAGGTAGAATTCCGGCGCCGCTGCAAATGGCTGCGATGCCCGATGGCGCCTGATTGCCGCACTGATAGCCTGCCACGATCTTCTGCGTGTTCGGCACGAAGAAGAAAGTCAGGTTCTGGCGGTCGAAGAAGATTCCATATCCCGCGCGGATGACTGTATTGCCGCCTGGAGCGTAGGCAAATCCAATCCTCGGCTGGAACTCGTTGTAGTCATTGCTCACAAATTCAGAAAGACCGGTTTCATAGTCCCATCGCAGGCCATAATTCACGGTCAAATTGTGAGTGAGTTTCCACTGATCCTGGGCAAACACGCCCCAGTACCCGTGGTTAATGTTCCGGCTGTAGCCGTTAAATAGCGAGGGCTGGTAGGCATCGGCCCATGTCGAATTGGGGAATCCGGCGCCATTGAGCGGATTGGCCGTCGTAACCACCGGAACGCAGGGAGTCGGACCGGAGGCGTCGCCGCTGCAAGCGTTGCCAGCCGTGGGCAGCGAAGTGCCGGCGTACATGAAGACGACACCGTTGTCTCCCGGAACTGGACACGGGAGGGTAGATGCGTCGAGGCCGGTACCCGCAGTCGGATAAGCGGCGCCGTAATTCGTGTTGAAGTACTCTGCGAAAGTCGTGAAGCAGCTAATGCCCGGAATGAGCAGGCGAACGGGCATGAACCCAGGGAAATTCTCCAGGCTTGTCAGCCAGTTGCCATCCACCCCAAATTTCGCAAGGTGATTTCCCTTCACCCACGCTATCGACTCAGACAGTTGCACTCGTGTCTCGTAAAGCCGATCGTTGGTTCCGAAATTATGGCCCACTTCGAGATCGTTCAGGATGCTGAAGTCCGGCTGTCCCGTGGCTCCAGGAAAGTTGTAGTGCCGCCGCGCGTATTGCACGAGCACCGTATTGACGAGGTTGGGCTTCAATGACGAGTTCACGGTAGCGACCACGGCTTGGTCACGAATGAAAAGATTCCGGCCACCGCTGGGTACACCGATTCCACCGCCATCGAGCGTGTTCCCCACTAGTTCGTTTGTCGAGCGGCTATCCTCTACGTTGTAACGGAAAGCCAGGCGATTGTTCGTGGTCAGCTGATCATCGATACGAGCAAAGCCGAAATCGTCATTTGCGGTTTTGAGAAAGCCTTGCAGGTATGCGAAGGCTTGGGCCTGCGTGATATTGGCCGGGTTGCCGGCAAAATTAGGCAGGCACGTGCTGACCGCACCGAGACAGCCCTCGGGAGCCAGACCCATCAGCGCC
>JASIEN010000191.1 GCA_030045935.1 Candidatus Sulfotelmatobacter sp. | reverse complement strand
GCGGCATTTTCCGAAGAGCATGGCTTCGTAGGAGCTTTGGGGGTTCTGCTGTTATACTTCATAGTGCTGATGCGTTTGACTCAGAACGCGCAAACCGCTCCCGATCGAGCGGGCACGTTCGTGGTGATGGGTGTGGTGGCGGTGCTTAGCTTCCATATCCTGGTCAACGTCGGCATGGTGGTCGGCTTTATGCCTGTCACCGGAATTCCATTGCCGCTAATGAGTTACGGCGGGTCTTCCGTATTGTTCATGTTCCTGGCGCTGGGCATGGTGATGAACGTCAGAATGCGCCGCTTTGTGAATTAAACCGGGTTTCGCGCCGCGACACCCGGGAAGGATCAGGCTGAAAGGCCAGGATCGTAATTCGGAACCAAGAACGGTTCTGGAGAGAATAAGAAACGAAAAGGAGTATGGCTGCGCTCTGTGCGCGGCACAAAATTTCGATCGCCCTCGCGTAAAGAGGGCATTTTCACCGGCTTCGAGCAGTAAGGCCGGGCAGGATTGACGCAAACACGCTGCCGGCAGGGAACGGCCCCGGGACTGGGAATCGGTCTTGAGTGCGGTCACAACCCAGCAGCCAAAAGCGATCCAGTGCACAAGAGATTCAAGCATATGCAGCGGATTCGGCTGGGAACGAATCTACCCGGCCCCACCCGCCCCCGTGCGGGGGTGCGCATCGCTTCGTTCGATCCTCCTGTTTCCTTCCTTGCTCCGACCCGGTGACCTCCGCCCAGCTTCGAGCGGGCGGAACCGGAGTATGCATGAATAAAGAATTGTTTGTTTCCTCTACCCCTCACGAAACCAAAGTAGGGCTGGTGGAAGATGATCTGCTCGCGGAAGTCTACCTCGAGCGCGAAAACGAATACACCCTGGCCGGCTCCATCTATAAGGGCCGTGTAACCCGCGTTCTGCCAGGTATGCAGTCAGCGTTTGTCGATATCGGACTGGAGCGCGACGCCTTCCTTTATGTCTCCGACTTTATGGAGTTGGAGGAACATGACGAAGACCTTACCGATGCCGTACCTGCCGGCCGCAGCGTGCAGGATATGCGGCCCCAGTCCGAACAGGAAACTGAAGCGCAGACACAAACCGCGAGCAGCGAGCAGGGGGAGAGTTCGGGCGGAAACGGTTCGGGGTTGGAGCACGCAATCGACGCATCCGCGGAAACTCAACCGGCAGTGGGCGGCGCATCGCCGGCGAACGCGGAAAACCACCAGGATCGCGATCGCGGCTGGCGCAGCCGCCGACGCCGCCGTGGAGGACGCCGCGATGGACGCGACCGTGAGCGTTTCAGCCGCCCAGGAAATGACTCTGCAGCAGTTGCCTCCCGTCCCCAGGACTACGGACGCAGCCAGCAATTTGCTCCTCCAGCGGGATATCAGCCGATACTGCTCCCGGGGGAATCGATCTCGAAGTATCGCGGCCGGAGCTCCCCGCCTGCGGTGCAAGAACAGTCGCAGGACAGGCCCGGGGCAGAAGGGCAGGCGGCTGCCCCGTTGGCGGCGGCTTTTCCGGAAGACGAACCGATTTTCGCCGCCGCAGAATCCGTGGCATCCGTCACTCCCACTGCCGAAGAACTGATTGAGGAAGCGCAAGAGGTCCGTGAAGAGGCCGCCTTCGCCGCGAATGAACACATCTCTTCGGCTACAACTTCGATCGACTGGAAGCAAGACTTCCGCCGGGCTGAGCCCCAGTCGTCCGCTATTGAGGAAGAGGACTTCGTCGAAGAGGAACAGGAACTTGTAACCTCAAATGGCAAGCATTCCGATCAGCCTGCGCAAACTGATACGCCCGCGTTCGCCGCTGCCGGAACACTCGAAGAAGAGACAATCGAAGAGGATGAGGCAGAGACGCTTCAATATGAAGAGTCGGCCGATGATGTCTACGATGAGTTTGAAGAAGAGAGCCGCGAAGCCGGCCAGATGCCGCCCGAGATAAGCCACACGGTCTCGGAAGTGCGAGAGACAGTTGACGAAATTCACATGAACTCACTCGCTGAGGCGGGTGTAGCGACATCGCCGGAAACCGTTGTCGCCGAGAACGAGGAGGACTCCGAAGAACTCGAATTGGAAGAAGCCCAGGCCGAGGCTGAGGCGTTAGTTGATGCCGAATCTGGCAGTGGTGCGCACGCTGAGGTTCGCGCGCCCTCAGGTACAGCAGGCTATACCCAGCGTGCTCGCCGTCCTGCCTATGAGCGCCGCACCGGGCGGCGCGGCGGACGGCGCTTTCCGCGGCGGCAGTCCCAGGACGTTCCCAAGATCAGCGACCTGCTTAAAGAAGGCCAGGAGATTCTGGTTCAGATCGCTAAAGAGCCAATCGGCAAAAAAGGCGCACGCATCACCAGCCACATCGCTCTTCCCGGCCGCTTCCTGGTTTACATGCCAACCGTGAACCACACGGGAGTTTCGCGCAAAATTGCCTCTGACGAAGAACGTCAGCGCCTGAAGCGGATTGTGATGAGCGAGCGCGATAACGGCCACGGAGGGTTTATCGTCCGCACCGCCGCGCAGAACGCCAGTGAAGACGAACTCCGCGCCGATATCCGTTTCCTCAAGAATTTGTGGAGCGACATAAAGACGAGGGCGGAAAATTCCAAACCACCAGCGTTGATTTATCACGACCTCAACGTGGTCGAGCGGGTTCTGCGCGATCAGGTCACTTCTGACTTTTCGGTGATCTGGGTTGACACCGAGCCCGAGTACGAGCGCATTCTGCGGTTCTTCAACCGCTTCCAGCCGGCGCTGGTCAAACGAGTGAAGCTCTATACCAAAGAGACGCCTCTGTTCGAGCAGTTCGGCCTTACCGAGGAAATGAACAAGGCGCTCAAATCGAAAGTCTGGCTGAAGAGTGGCGGCTACATCGTAATTAATCAGACCGAGGCGTTGGTCGCCATCGATATTAACACCGGCAAATACGTCGGTAAGACCTCGCGGCTCGAAGACACGATCGTGAAGACGAACGTCGATGCGATCAAAGAAATCGTGCGCCAGGTTCGCCTGCGCGATCTGGGCGGCATCATCATCATCGACTTCATCGATATGGATGAGCGCCGCAACCGCCAGCGCGTTATGCAGGCGCTCGAGGACGAACTACGCCACGACCGGGCGCCGTCGAAGGTGCTGCAATTTAACGATTTCGGGCTAGTCGCGATCACCCGCAAGCGGGTAAAGCAATCGCTCGAGCGCACCATCGGGACACCGTGTCCGTACTGCCAGGCGACTGGTTATGTGAAGTCGGTGACGACGATCTGCAACGAGATTTATGTCGAAATGCGCAAGATCGCCAAGCATCTCGAGCACGAAGACGTGATGCTGCGTGTGCATCCGGATGTGGCGAAAGAATTAAAAGCCAACAATGGCCGGTTGCTGAATGAGATGGAAGAGCTCACCAAGCGGGCCATTATTGTGAAAAGCGATCCATCGCTGCATCAGGAGCAGTTCGATATCAACTAGCCCTGGGCTGCGAGCTCCGAGGGTACCGTGGAAGAGCGGCGCTTCAGCGCCGCCTCCCGCCCTCATTTTGATGATGCCATTCCGAATCGAGCCGCAAGACCCGGTGAGGAACCCGCTTTCCTTTCGCTGTCTACTTTCGTGGACTTGTCCAAAACGGGCAACCAATCCATGATGATCTCGGGGCGCGGATTGGAGCTAGGCAACTCCTTACGGATCAATATTTTGCCCGCATCTTGTTGATCGGCTTGAATTACCGGACGCAGCCACCGTCAAGGGCAATAATTAACTTGACTAACCCACGCCAATTTGATATATTCTTGGCATGGAAACGCCACAGACCTTACAGCAAGCGATTCAATACTTTAGCGACGAACAGACCTGCATCGATGCCGTTGCCGTGATGCGATGGCCTGACGGCCCGCGTTGCCCAGATTGCCTAGGAGATAACGCGAAAAACCCCTATTACATCAAGACGCAGAAGCGTTGGAAATGCCGCTACTGCCGTCGCCAGTTCTCCGTCAAGGTAGAAACGATCTTTGAGGACTCTCCGATCCCATTGCAAAAGTGGCTGCCTGCGATGTGGCTGCTTGTCAATTCCAAGAACGGAATTAGCTCTTGGGAACTGCACCGAAGTCTTGGGGTATCACAAAAGACCGCGTGGTTCATGCTTCATAGGCTTCGTCACTCATTAAAACCTAACAACGCAACCGTGAAAATCGGCGGCGCTGGAAGCGAGGTCGAAGTTGATGAAAGTTTCGTCGGCGGCAAACTTCGCAACATGCACCGGGACCGACGTATTCGCTTCGCGGCTGAATCAGGGCACGCTGGCGGCTACAGCGGCAAAGCCGTAGTTATGGGGATGCTGGATC
>JASIEN010000190.1 GCA_030045935.1 Candidatus Sulfotelmatobacter sp. | reverse complement strand
GCGCGGGATATAACCTCGGCATCGACGGCATTTCTTTCCTGCTCATCATGCTGACTACGCTGCTGGGCTGGATTTCGATCCTATCTTCCTGGACCGCCATCGAGAACCGCGTCAAGGAATATTACGTCTGGTTCTTGATTTTGCAGACCGGCATGCTCGGCGTTTTCATGGCGCTCGACTTCTTCCTGTTCTTCGTTTTCTGGGAAGCCATGCTCGTACCGATGTATCTGCTGATCGGCATCTGGGGTGGCCCGCGCAAACTTTACGCCGCCATCAAATTCTTTCTTTACACACTGGCCGGCTCGGTTCTGATGCTGCTCGGAATTCTGTTTCTCTATTTCCACCATCAGCACCTCACAGGGACGTACACGTTCAGCATCCCTGCACTCTACGAAACTGCGCCTAAAATCTATTCGGATCCAGCCTACGGCCCGACCATCGCGACCCTGCTCTTTCTGAGCTTCTTCTTCGCCTTTGCCATTAAAGTCCCGATGTTCCCTTTCCACACGTGGCTGCCCGATGCCCACGTCGAAGCACCAACAGCCGGCTCGGTCATTCTGGCTGGCGTCCTGCTGAAGATGGGGACGTATGGCTTCATCCGCTTCTCGCTGCCATTTTTCCCCGACGTGATCACGCACACGAAAGTTCGCACCTGGATGATCGTGCTCTCGATCATCGCCATCATTTACGGCGCTCTGGTTTCGCTCATGCAGAAGGACATGAAGAAGCTGGTGGCCTACTCATCCGTCAGCCACCTCGGCTTTTGCACTTTAGGAATTTTCGCATTGAACTCGGCAGGAATTAGCGGCTCCGTGTTGCAGCAGATCAATCACGGCATCTCGACCGGTGCGCTGTTCTTGATTGTCGGCATCCTCTACGAGCGCCGCCACACCCGCGAGATCGCCGAGTACGGCGGCATTTCGAACGTCATGCCTGTCTATGCCACCATCACGATGATTATGTTCCTGTCGTCAATGGGGCTGCCATTGCTCAACGGATTCGTGGGCGAGTTCACCATCCTGCAAGGCACGTTCATGGAGAACTGGCGCTGGGGCGCATGGGCCGTCCCGGGTGTCGTACTCGCTGCAGCTTATCTGCTCTGGCTCTATCAGCGCGTTTTCTTTGGCACAGTCACCAATCCCAAGAACGAAAAGCTCCACGACCTGACTCCGCGTGAAGTGCTCACCTTCGTGCCGCTGCTGATTATGGCGTTCTGGATCGGCCTTTATCCCAAGCCGTTCTTCCGCATTCTCGAGCAGCCGGTGAATCAGATCGTGCAGGATGTCCGTACTCCGAGAGCGGGAGGAAATGTCAACGCCGCGCTTCAGGCGCCCGAGCAAGCTGCAACCACACTCGCCGCGGGAGGGAATAAATAGTGGGCGTGCTGGGCTACAACTCGACCGACTACGTGCTGGCCCTGCCCATCATTCTGCTCGCTCTGTTCTCAATCTGGATACTGGTGTTTATCGACCCGTGGATCCCCTCTGAAAACAAGTGGCTCAACCCCCTCACCGCACTCGTTGGCGTTGGTTTTGCAACCGGGGCTGTGTACAAAATTCAGCGCGTTCTCGACCAGCGCCACTCCGCGGGAATCGTGGGCATGATGCACACCGTCATCATGGACCGCTTCTCCCTCTATTTTTTCTATCTTTTTCTCGCCGGCACCGCAGTCGCTATTCTCATGTCCATCCGCTACATGAAAGATGAGCACGAAAATCACGGCGAATACTATGCCCTGATGTTGCTCTCGGTGATCGGGATGATGTGCATGGCCGCGGGCGGCGATATCGTTCTCATCTTCATCGGCCTCGAACTGATGGCCATCTCGACCTATGTTCTTGTCGGTTTTCTGCGCCGCGACCGTCGCTCCAACGAAGCCGCCCTAAAATATCTTCTGCTCGGAGCGTTTTCCTCCGGCATTTTTGCCTATGGCCTCTCGCTGCTCTACGGACTGACCGGCCGCACCAACCTGGTTGAGATCAACCGCGAACTCACCCACATTCTCGCCCGCGATCCCCACAATCCCGTCGCCATTGTTGCCTTACTCACCACAATCACCGGTCTGCTTTTCAAAATCGCCGCCATTCCATTTCACCAGTGGGCTCCTGATGCCTACGAGGGAGCACCCACTTCCATTACCGGATTCATGTCCGTCGCCGTCAAAGCCGCTGGATGGGCCATGCTCCTGCGCATTCTGCTCTGGGGACTCTATCCCATGCGCAACATCTGGGTTCCCATGCTCGTGTTCGTCTCCATCGCGACCATGACCGGAGCAAATTTCGCGGCGCTCACGCAAACCAATACCAAGCGCCTGCTCGCCTATTCGTCCATTGCTCATGTTGGTTACATGCTGCTCGGCATGGTGGCCAGCTCGGGCGGAGAATTCAACATCGATGGCCTCAAGGGAATTCTGATTTATCTTCTCGTCTACACCTTCATGAATCTCGGCGCCTTCGGAGTGATCACTTCGTTGCGGCATCGCAACGTGATCGGTGATGAACTTGACGACCTCAACGGCCTCTATGCCCGCGCTCCAGTCGAAGCCATTCTCATGCTCATCTTCCTGCTCTCGCTGGCCGGCATTCCTCCGCTCGCCGGATTCTGGGGCAAGTATTTCATCTTCTTCAGCCTGATCGAAAGTGGCCACTATATTCTC
>JASIEN010000189.1 GCA_030045935.1 Candidatus Sulfotelmatobacter sp. | reverse complement strand
GGAAAAATGGTGATATCGCGCTCAATTCTGAGTCTACGAAACAACACGTCACTCACACGCGAAAAATGCTTGAGCGCCCTGTTCAGCATTTCTGCGCCTCGGATTTTGCCGTCGGTGTCATGAAATCAATTGAAGTCGGCTACAGCTCATTCTAGCAAGCGACGCTTCCACGCTCCGGTAACCGAAAGATCGCAAGGCCAACCGGGGACGATTTACGATGGGTCGGCGGAGTCCGTTCCTTCAGTTTCTGAAAAACGGCGCCGGCGCTGCAACCATCCCTGAAACCGCTGCTTCCTTTCGAACAGGGCCTTGGCTTGACCGCGCAATGTCGAGATCACTCGATAGCGCGACTTGGTAAACCAAGGCACTCGATGCGGTACACAGCCGTACTTTTCCTTATAGCTTCCTCCGCCACCCCAGTCGTAAATCTCAAGGCCGCGACTCTTCCAAAACTTCATGACAAACCAATGAATCGCCTCATTTGGGCGCAGATTCTGGCTGCCGCGGAAGCTGGCATTGCCCCAGAACTCACAGATTTTGTTGAACCCGGGAAAAATCCCCGTCGCGATGCACTTCCCCTGCTCATCACGCGCGCGCACCAGGAGCAAGCGCCCAGTCGGATCGAGATTTCGGATCAGGGCTCGAACCCGCTCGACTGAATACGTAGGAACCAGCCCTTGCTTGGCGAACACATCTTTCAATTGCTCGTAGTAATCATCGGCGAATGCGGGATCATGGGCCTGTTCGACGACGACGCCGCTCTTTTCCGCCTTACGCACGCAGCGTCGGCAGGCGCTATCCATTTTGCCGAACAGCTTTTCTTCTGTTTCCGTGAGGTCAGTACGATAGGAGAAGTATGCGTCGGCCGCAAACCCATTTTCTACGCCATCCTCGACCGAAAAACATGGATCCGAGACTTCTATGTGCAGGCACTTGAGCCTATCCCACGCGGTGCGCTCGATCGCGGCCAGAGCAGCTTTTCGCGAGGCTCCCGGAAGAAGATTGAATCCCATATAGGGCGTCGTCCACCCCGGAAACGAACTGCCGAGCAAACGAATGCCAAAGCGAGTAAATACGAGCCCCGAGAAATATCCAACCGTTTGCCCGCTCTCGCTCAGTTCACAAACAACGATCTCGGCGTGCTGCGTTTCATGCACAAAATTCAGCCATTCCCGCGTCTGAAACACTGTTCGATCGGCAAAACCATCCAATCGTGCCCAGTCGATTGTCAAGGGATCAACGATTTTCGCGTTCATTGCTGAATTTTTCAGAAGGGATCCTTTTACGAATGGAAAACGGATTACCAGCAAATGCCCTGATAGGAGCTGTTGCCGTCCGGACGCGATACCGAAGCCAGATTTACAAGGTCGATCAGAATCTGGTCGCGCCGGAGGCAAGCAGCAAGCTGGTTCTTGTCAACCTTGGTCGCAATAATGACGATCTCGCCGCTGCGCACCACCTCTTCCAAATCCCCTGACAACAATGAGCCGATATGGGGAATGACCTCCTCGATGTACTGCCGGTTGGAACCCGCAAGGCGGCCCAACAACACGTCGCGATCCCAGATCCGCACCAGGCAGCCTTCGCCGAGCAGGCGTTTGATCATCTGCACCTGCGGGCTCTCGCGCAGGTCATCGGTGCCGGGCTTGAAGCTCAATCCCAAAAACGCGATCTTGCGCTTGTTGGTTCGCAAGACGGTTTCTAAGGCTCGATCGATGTGGGCAACGTTGCTGGGCAGAATCGACTCAAGCAGAGGCAGAGTGACATCCAACTCTCTTGCTCGATGGCTCAACGCCCGCAGGTCCTTTGGCAGGCAAGAGCCCCCAAACGCAAAGCCGGGGGCCAAATACGCAGTAGAGATGTTGAGTTTGGTGTCGGAAGTGTAAATCTTCGTGACCGCTTCCGTATCGACGGCGAGGCTTTTGCACAGCGTGCCAACCTCGTTGGCAAAGCCGATTTTCAGGGCATGGAATGCATTGCAGACGTACTTCACCATCTCGGCAACGGGAATCTGGGTTTCAAACACCGGTCCCGAGACGGTCCTGTATAGCTCTCGCAGAGGCGCAAGAAATTGCGCATCCTGAGCACCAAGAACCGTGTACGGGGGTTGGAAGAAGTCGGCCACCGCGCTGCCTTCGCGCATGAACTCCGGGTTGTAACAGACAGCGAAATGGCTCCCGACAGAGCGTCCGCTGGCTTGCTCTAACGTTGGAATGACCAGCGCTTCGGTTGTGCCTGGCAACACTGTGCTGCGCAGAACAACGACGTGATGCGACTGCTTCTGCCTGAGTGCCACTCCAATCTCGTGAACCACCCGTTCCACGTAGCTGAGATCGAGTTTCCCGCTGCGCAGGCTGGGGGTTCCCACGCATACAAAAGAAATATCGGAATTGCACACCGCGTCCTCCGCATTTGTCGTGGCATGCAGCAACCCTGCCCGATGGCCTTCCGCGATCAGTTCGCTCATGCGGGCTTCCACGATTGGCGTGTGCCCCGAGGCCATCATTTCAACCTTGACAGGGCTGACATCCACTCCAATGACTTTGTGACCGGCATGGGCAAAGCATGCCGCCGACACCGACCCTACGTAGCCCATTCCGAACACACTGATCGACAGACCCACTCGCGAACTCCTCAAAAATGCTGATGAAAGTGAAGTTTCAGTATGCCAATTTCCCAACCGCCTCGACGGTTACCTAAGTTTCGCGATTCAATCCGCTTGATGCTGTTCATTGGAGTATACCGGGAACTTGAGGATAAAATCTGGATGTGCCTCGCAGCGGAAGAAGACTCTTATCTCGTTTGCGGAACATGAGTTGGAACGAGATGCAGACTCGGCTGCGGCAAGAGATTGGGAAGCGCGCCGACCTGGCTCGGTACAGGATAGGGCTGCGACCGCGAGAGGACGGGTTGCGTCTTTCAGGCGCGCCCACAGGAAACTTTTTCTTCAATGCGAATGAGCTGCCCGACCGCGTAAGACTCCTGCACCAACATTTGCCGATGCAGGCGGAGCAGATTGCAATCGAAGCGGACAACC